>DATEXS010000383.1:0-2391 GCA_035256725.1 Anaerolineae bacterium | reverse complement strand
ACAAGGGCACTGAGCAGGGTGATCCATAGACCCGCTGACGTCAAATCCACGGTGGCCTCGCGGATGCCTAACGGCCTCGAGATGAGCCCTGGAAGTGCACCAGGATCTTCGACCGCCCGGCCAGCGCTTAGAACCTATCTTACCCGATTCCCCGCAGCCGGCCGGCCGAAGGTCCCCGGCGTTCTTCCGGGGGGTCGGCTCCATCGAGTTGTTAGACGCCGGGATGGTACAGTGTCAGGACATGGGTAACACTTTGTTCTCAGGACATCGGTAACAGTCGCCTAGCCAGATCGATCTGCCGGCGGCGCACAGCCACCCTTGACACAATATCCTCGATCTTGTTGTCATGCAAGAGGTACCGCCCGATCTGGTAGAAGCAGAAATACATGTCGTACACCCCGTCCGCCACCTCCTCTAACCCGACGTAGTCCTCCTGCAGCGTGTTGCTGACGAAGATCTGGTTGCTGAACACCCGGATGGTGCCGTCGCGGCTCACTCGACGCACGAGGAAGTAGGAGGGGTAGTCGTAGGGCTGGATGCGCTCGGGGAGTGGGCGTGGTGAGGGATGGTAAGCCTCGGCGGGCCGCTTCATGCCGAGGGACTGATGGGGGCGGAGCTCGTTGAACTCGTGGCGGAAATGATCGAACTTGCGCTGCTGCGCTGGTAGGCTGGCGCCGGGAGGGATGGTGGCGTCCTGCTTGAGCGTCCGATGCATCCTCTCGTGGACGGCGTTCTGCTGAGGCCGGCCGGGCTCGATGAGCTCGGGGTAGATCCCCAGCTTGATGAACCAGACGGAGAGCTTGGAGAGCCGAGCCAGGGCCGAGGAGGCGAAGGGGACCCCATTGTCGGTGCGGATGCGGTTGGGCAGGCCGTAGGCTTCAAAGAGCCCGCTGAAGTACTGCCGCGTCCTGTCGAGGGAGATCTCCGGGTGGGCGTCGACGCCGAGAAGAAAGCGCGAAGCCAGATCCGAGACCGTCAGGGGGAAGCAGTAGGAGCCATTCCCGAGACGGAACTGCCCCTTGTAGTCAGCACCCCAGATGTCGTTGGGGCCCTGCGGGACGGTCTTAGGGCAGCCAGGGTGGGCCCGCCGATAGCGGCGCCTGGGCCGAACCAGCCCATGCCTCGCCAGGATGCGGGCAGCCGTAGACACACTAGGCAGGTGCGCCTTGGGGTGGCGCTTCTCCAGCAGGTCGAGCAGGATGGCCGGGCCCCAGTGTGCGTGTGCCTGGCGAAGGTCCACGATCTCTTGGACGATGGCGGGGTCCACCTGCAAGGGGGAGCTATGCGGCCTGCGGGAGAGCTCGTGGTAACCGTCCAGGCCGGACTGCTCGAAGCGGTCGATCCACTTGTGGGCGGTTCTGCGTGAGATACCGAAGCGCTCGGCCAAGTCGCTGACGGAGTAGAAGTTGAGCCGGTAGTCTTCGAGGAACCTCAGACGCTGCTCGCTCACGGTAACACCTTTCCAGGGCATGGGCTCCACCTCCCTTCTAAGGAAGTGTTACCGATGTCCTGAGAATATGTGTTACCGATGTCTTGAGAAGATTCTGTTACCTATGTCCTGGAGTCGTTCACAGTCAGTTCGGGGCCAAAGGATGGGATTGGCGCAGGCGTCTACCCGCAGCAGTTTCATTCGAGGCCAATCATGGCTTCCCGCTTGACGCGATCACTGACACCACATGGGCGGCGTCATCGCCAACACCCAAGAGAAGCCCGGATTTGCCCGTGTGCAAGAAAGGCAGTCCAACAAAATACAGCCCCGGATATTCAGTGACACCGCGTTTCTGCTGCGGATATCCATCTTTGTCAAATACGGGAAGCTTTACTATGTTGAAGTCAAACTTGTAGCCCGTGGCCCAGACAACAGCGGTGATGCCGACCGACTTCAGATCCAGATCCAGAATCACTTCCGCCTCGTAGCCATCTCGTAGTTCTGGCAGAGTTTCAAGAGGCGCATCAAACCCAGTCTTCTCGATATATCCATCGACTTGCTTTACTACATCCTCTTCGAACTTGTCCGCTTTGGCGAGGCTTTCCATCAAATCCGGGATCAACTCGATCCGGTCTTCTTGTACGCTCTGGATGTGGCCTAACAACACCACACCATCCCTCGAAAATTGATGCAGGTTAATGGTGTGGCCACCAGCTTTTCCCGTGCCGTGTATGCTCCCCCCGAACTTGGCTTTTGGCGATGGAAGTTGATCCGCCGTCCTGTCATAGAATCCCAGATCATCTAACCAATGGGTGATCTCTTTTCCCCGATAGCGGCGAGGGACACGAGCTGCGCTGCTCACGGAGAGATAAACCTTCCGTCCACTTTGATAGAGTTCCTCAGCAATTTGACAACCGGATTGAGCCGATCCTACGACCAGCACCGCACCTTCAGGCAGTCCC
>DATEXS010000382.1:0-2348 GCA_035256725.1 Anaerolineae bacterium | reverse complement strand
GGCGACGGCGTTCTCGACAGTCCACCGCACAGTTGAGCACTGCCCGGCGATGATATTCTCGGGATCAGCGGAGAGATCAACCATGGGAGGGGAGGGTGGGGCGCAGAGCTCTTCGAAGGTCATCAGAGGCGGCTCGACCGCCGATCCGCCATACTCGCCGTCGCCCCAGGCCCAACCCTCTACATCACCTGCCTGAACCGTGTGCCACGAAGCACCCATGCCCGAGTAGATCCAAGCGCTTTCCTGCCGGTCGAGGTAGTAGTATGCCCAGTACAGACAGGGTGGTTCACCTGTGCACTTGCAGAAGCAATGTTGGGTAGGGTAGTTACACCCGTTGTTGCCGATCTTGCAGACGGCGGCTCCAAGGCCGTAGGATGGGTCCTTGATCACGGACAAGCCTGATCTATCCAGAACGTCCTCGCCGGTTATCTCCGGACTGGTGAACTCGACGCAGTCGGTGAAGACGCTGCCATCTCCGAAGCGCACGACCAGCCCCACTTTGTAGGGTCCTTGAGCCACTGCGCCGCGGGCGAGAGCTGTGGAAGCGGCCAGAAGGACTATGAGGCTGACGAGGGAGAGGAGTACCGCCCTGGACCGTTTCATTTGTCTGTCATCCCTAGGTTTGGCCTCTGGAGAATACCAGCGTTGGCAGGCGACGCAGCCATGCTGCTAGACCGGCCGGTTACTGGAGCTTCCCAGCTTCAGAGTGGCGTATCCGGCGAGGCCGGCCATGCCACCCCCCAAGAGTAGAAAAGTACCAGGCTCTGGTACGAACTCTCTCAGGAGGCGTTGTTCCTCTTCCAGTTCACATATCTTGTTCAGAGTCACGTTCTCTAGCGACGGTGTCTCCGCGGGCGGCCAAGGGTAGTCCACTGTGGTGTCCAGCTCCGTCCACAGCCAGGCGACGACGTCACCTGTTCTCACCGTAGTATCCTCGGTCGTCTCCCAGGCTTGGCTAGCTTTGTTCCAGCGGAAGAAGGTCCACTGTTCGCACTCCGGCAGCGGACACTTGCAGAAGCAACTCTCCTCCGGACAGCCCAGCCCTTCGATGGCACAGAGCGTGAGGCCCCATCCCCAGTCTTTAATGGTTAGATCCAATCCGGTGGCCTTGAGTGCCGTGATGTTGTCCGTGGGGGTCTCCAGGTCTCGGCAGAAGGGCTTCAGCTCCCCGCCAGGGAACTCAATGAGCTGGGCCACGGTACCAGTATCCTGGCCGCTTGCCGTGGCTGCTGGCAAGAGGGCCAGTATCGCCATGGCGATCAGCATGGCGGCTAGGTGATGGGAACGCAGTATGCTTCTCATTGACATCCTCCCTTTCCTGATCATCCATAGTCTTCCATCAGGCCATTAGAAGTGAACCCCGTGATTCTTTCTGCCCCGTCCTCACCTCCTCGTGCATAATCGTACAGCCCACTACCCTGCTGCCTCCCTGGCTAGCTGGCGTAGCTCCTCAACGTCAGCGGGGCGCAGGCTTTCCCCATGTAGATGCTCAGCAACTGAGTCTTCTCGCCTGTCACCCCCTCTGGGTCATCCGGGTCATCATAGGCCACCTCGATCTCGTACCGGGTCCCGGCTTGGAGATCCAGCAACTCCAGGTAATGGAGACCTCTTTTGCTCATGTCTGTCCATTCGCTCCAGGAAGCTCCAAGAACGCGGTAACGCAGCTGAGCCGAGCCGTCGTTGTCGTCGTCGCCGGAGTAGGGCGCGACCACCCCAAACCCATGGCCGCAGGTCAGCCGTCCGTAAACGGTGCCGGCCACAGTGGGATCCCCTTCGGCCAGGGGCTCATAGGCGGGGTAGAGGGGCGAGGCCAGCGCATGGATGGCCTCCACTGTGGCCAGAAGGCGGCTCTCTGGGACGCTAGCGCTGGCGATGAAACTGCCCGCCGGCTCCTGGAAGGCCAGCAGGGCATCCCAACCACTCCTCACGGCTCCCGTCTCCAGGGGAAAGAGCAGCGGCTCGTGGTGGTGCCTGCCGGAAGCGAGCAAGCCCTGAATGGCCAGCGATGTGGAGTCGCAGTTGGGCTCCGACTTAGTGGCCAGGTCGGGATACCCACCGTTGGAGAATCTCAGGCTCTCCAGAAAAGCTGCGGCATCCGCAGTGGTGCTGGGCGAGCTCGGACCTCCCCCCGCCGCGATGGCCTGCATGCTGAGGCCTGTACTATCTACATCTGCCGTAGTCGCTCCCCAGGACCAGGGCCAGCCGGCGCTGGCCAGTTGCGCGTTCTCGAGTGTGGTCACAGCCAGGTTGGGGATGGTCTCGCCGACCGCCTCCAGCGCGATAAGCGCCAGGTCATGGGAGTAGGTCTTGAAGGGGTGATACCGACCTGTGCTTGATTCGTAGAGGTC
>DATEXS010000381.1:0-6356 GCA_035256725.1 Anaerolineae bacterium | reverse complement strand
ATGACGTTGCGTTCTGTTAGTCCCTTCGCCCTGGCCGTCATCATATAAGTGCGGTGCATCTCGTCCATCATGCTGCTCCTGACAATCTGGGTGATCCTTCCCCAGGGGCGAGCAGCTAGGGCGATCGCGGGCAGTGCCAGGTGCTTCCAGGTGCCGTACCCGGACGTGTAGAAGAGACGCAGGGCGACTGCGAAGAGGAGAATCATCATCAAGCCCAGCCAGAAGTCGGGGATGCAGACTCCGATCAGGGAAAAACTGGTAGTGGCCTTGTCCAGCCAGGATCGCGGTCTGAGGGCGGCCAGTATGCCCAAGGGCAACGATGCTGCCACAGCGATCACAATTGCAGTTGAGCAGAGAAGCAGGGTGGCTGGCATACGTTCCAGGACCAGTTGCATAGCGTCGGTCCTTTGCCAGAGGGAATCGCCGAAATCACCTCTGATCGCGTTCTTGCCCCAATCCCAGAACTGGACCCATAGCGGGTCGTTGAAGCCCATCTTGTCGCGAAAAGCCTCCACTTGTTCTTCAGTGGCCTCAAGCGGCAGCATCATCCTGGCGGGGTCCCCTATGGCTCGAGTGACCACGAACACTATCATGGACACGCCAACGATGACCAGTACGGACTGTAGCAGACGTCGGATGAGGTAGGCAGCCATCTCGCACCCCCCTTGCTTGGCTCTTGGGGCGGGACCCACGCGGGCCCCGCCCCAAGGCAGATGTGCACTCTACTCGGCCAGGGTCATGTCCTTGACCAGGATACGACCGTCGATGCGAGGCTGCCACTCGAGACGTTGGCTCATGCCGTAGATGTCGTCGAGATTGAGCAGGAAGACACAGGCTGCATCGTCGTATATCATCTGCACGGCCTGGTGATACATGTCCTCTCGTGCTGCCGCGTCCGTCTCCGTCCTGGCTTCATTGACCAGACGATCGACTTCAGGGTTGCCGTACGCGGCCTGGCTGCCCTCAGAAGTGAACAGCACCGACAGCGTGCGGTCAGCATCGAACAGGCTGTTGTCGTGCGAGGAGTACTGGAGATCCGGCGCCGCCTCGGCCCCAGCGAAGAGCAGGTCTAGCCACTGCGACCACTCGGCGATGTTGACCTCGATGTTGAGGCCGACGGCCTCCAGTTGCGTCGCCAGAGCCTCCACCAACTCCTTGTCCTTCAGCCAGCGTCCGGACTCGCCGACGAACTCAAGGGTCGCCCCCTCAGCTCCGGCCTCCTGCAACAGCTCCCGGGCTTTGTCCGGGTCGTAGGGATAGGCCTTGACATCGGGGTTGTAGCCGAAGTGACCAGGCGTGAGGATCTGCCCCTCGGCTACTGCAGCATACCCGCTGTACAGGGCAGCCTGCAGCGCTTCCTTGTCGATGGCGTAGTTCAGAGCCTGCCGGACGCGGACGTCGTTGAGGGGCTCGACGTTGGTGTTGATCCTGATCCACGGAAACTCGATGCCGTGAACTGAGGCCGATTTCGGCACCTGGTCGAGGTATTCGGGTATCAGGTGTCTCACCAGGTCGACCTCACCAGCTTGTAGGGCGCTCGCCGCTGTGGCCTCCTCGGGGATGGTCCTGATGGTCACCTCTGCAATGCTGGGCGCGCCACCCCAGTAATCAGCATTCGCTTCGAGCTTGACGTGGTCGCCCTTCACCCATTCCACGAACTTGTAGGGCCCGGTGCCCACCGGCTCGTTTCCGAAGTTGGCCGCATTCTCCTCCGTGTAGACCGGCGGCACGATGTTTAACCAGGACAGACGGGCGACCAGGATGGGGTCCGGACCTTCGGTGAAGATGTCCACCGTCTTCTCGTCCACGGCCTCGGCCCCACTTATGGTTTCCACAAAGGAGATGATCTCCGAGGCGAAGTCAGGGTCGATCATCCTCTCGACACTGTAGACCACGGCATCGGCGTTGAAAGGCTCTCCGTTATGGAAAGTAACGCCTTCCTGGAGCGTGAAACGCCAGGTTGTCTCGTCCACCTGCTCCCAGGACGTGGCCAGGGATGGTCCGAGCTCTGCGGTCACGGGGTCGCGGAGGACCAGCATCTCATAGATGTTGTCATTGACCGCCCTGGCGTTGCCGTCGTCAGGAAACTGCGGATCGAGAGTGGATGGGTCGCTGCCGATAACAATCACGACCGATCCACTGGGCCCCGCGGGCGGAGGGGTGGCCTCCGGTGGCGTGGTGGCCTCCGGGGGTGGCGGTGCTGGCGTTCCGCAGGCACTCGACAGGGCGGCAACCAGCAAACAGGCGATGACTAACAGACCAAGCTTGGTTCTCACTTTCCTTTCCTCCTTGTGACTCGGCTACGCATGATTTTGTCGGTGTTTGCTACAACTGACACAGGTTTCAGGCCGCGTTCTCGTTTCTACCTCCCTTCTGTCGCAGCCATTCGAGGGGCCGTGTCGCCCGTTGACCGTGATCCGCGCAGGTCAGCTGACCTTCTGCGCGAAGAAACCGGTAAGAGCGGCGTCGCTGACGCGCGCCTTGATCTTCTCCACGTCCGTGGTGTAAAGCCCCAATTCCTTCATCCGGTCGAAATAGACAGAGCCGGAGAAGGTAAACTTCTTCTTCATGCCTGCCTCAGTCTGCATCTCGTCTCTAACATGGGCGATCATGTCGCCGACCGCCAGGCTGTGGGGCAATTCCACCAGCTCCTTCTTCGAGGCATAGCGGGCGGCATTGTGCCCGGCCAGGGTGCCAGTGCAGATCGCTTCCGTGATCCCCACCAGAAGGCCGGCTTTCTCGCCACCACAGAAGAGGTTATCCACGCCCTCCACTCTGAGATAGTTGTCTCGAGGAGACATGGCCAGGAAACGCATCGAGTTACCCATGCCGCCAGAGTAGGGGTCTTCGAAACGGGCGTTCTCCAGCCCAGGCAGCTTGCGCAACTCTATGAGCGGATAGAAGGGAGCCATCAGTTTCGCGTGGCCAGTGTCCAGGAGAATCACGTTCTCCGCAAACGCCGGCAGGTTATACTGCTGGCAGCTCTTGATGGCGAGCAGCTCCTTCTTGTGCGCAGCCACGTCCTTGGGCAGAGGGATCAGGGCGACCCCGGTCTGGTCAAGCTCCCGTACCAGGCCTTTGTCCAGGGAGTCCTTGTTGAGTTTACAGGAGCCGCTCATGGACCCAAAGGACCCATCAGGCTTGACACCCTTGGTCTCCTTGACTCCCACGCGCTCGGCAATGCTGACCCTGCCGCCGAAAGTTGGGCAGCGTGTTATGCACATCGCGCACCCATTTCCATACTTGCGGCAGTTGCCTTGCGGCCCCATGGTGCCGGTGGCCTCCACGAAGACGTCGCCCTCGAAGACCTGACCGTTCTCCAGTTCCACAGCATCGATCTTGTTTTCCCCGAAGATCACGTTGGTGACTCTGCTGACAGTCCAGATCTCCATCTGCTGCTCCTGGAGGTATCGCCGGACAACTGGTTCCATCAGTGCAACGTCATACAGGTTCGCATGCTTGTGGCCGGGGAATTCGATGTTCGTGTGACGGGACGTGTCGTCACACAGCTTGAAGAGGTCCCCGCCACCCATGGCGATCATCTCTTCGGCTGCCGTGAACCGGCCATTGTTGCGCATGATACCGCCTACCTGGCCCGCCCCTAGCAGTGAATCGGCCCTCTCCAGCATAACTACGTCTGCTCCTACTCGCTTGGCGGCCAGGGCGGCCGCACAGCCAGCCCAACCGCCACCAATGACGACGATCCTTGGCATTATGACACCCCCTTCTGTCGATACATAATCCACATAATCCCTACAACCCCTGGCAGCCCACCTCTAGGTGGACAGCAGCACCCTCTGCCATGGTCTGCCGCTCCAGGGCATCTTTGATGATGTCGGGGCTGGCAGGCACCCGACGGATGCGGACGCCAACCGCATCGAAGATGGCGTTCAGAATGGCCGGCGTGAGGGGCACGGTGGGGCTGACTTCCTTTCCGTTGACGGTCAAAGGGATAGTGATCATCTCTTGCTTCTGGTCAACCTCTGCCCCATGGCCGCTGCGCGGCGGCCAGTGGCGCAGGCTACCACGCAATCGCGGACCGGCTACTGCCCGCGCTCCCGCTCCTCGACAGCCTGCTGCCACTTGTGAACGGGGGGAACCTCCGTTTCCTCGGACTCGGTTACCACGTCTATGAACGTAGCTCGGTCGCTGCGGACCGCCTCGCGGATGGCAGGTCTCAAGTCCTTTGGGTGCTCGATGCGCAGGCCTTGCAGACCGAAGCCTCTCGCTATGCCGGCATAGTCGGTATCGGCAGAGAAATCCACAGACACGTATCGACCGCCATGATAAAGGCACTGCAGTGTCTTGATCCATCCAAAGCACGAGTTGTTGAACTGGAGGATGGTTACCGGAAGTCTCAGCCGGGCGATGGTTTCCAGTTCCCCGGCGGACATGCCGAAGCTGCCGTCGCCCATGAGGCCTACAACCGTGGCCTCCGGCCTTGCCAGTTTGGCCCCTACCACGCCAGGTAGGGCATAGCCGAGGCCCCCATAGCCTCGCGGGATGACAACATACCTGCCGGCGGGGGACTTGTAGAAGGCGGAGGTGAAAGGCGTCCCGGTGCCCGCGTCGGCGACGATGACGCTGTCTGCGGGCAGTGTTTCCATGAGCTCTTTCATCACTCGTTGCGGCTTGATGGGCATGCTGTCGCTCACCATCTTGGGCCGAACTTCCTCCCACCAGTCGCTGGCCTGTGCTGAGATTTCATGGAGACGACTCTTGTCTGGAGACCGTCGTCGGCCACCAACAGACAGCGCCTCGCACAGGTCGGCCAGCGCCAACTTGGCATCACCCACCAGCCCGACGGCCGTAGGGTAGTTGTTGCCGATCTCCTTAGGATCTACGTCAACGTGGAGGATGGTCACGCCGGCGGTGGGCGAGGGCAGTGTCCAATTGATGGTGGTCACAGAGTCTGTCCTGCACCCTACATACAGGATCAAGTCTGCCTGGTCCACTATGTGGTTGGCGTACGGACGCGCTCCGTTTCCGCCCACGACCCCGATGCTGAGGGGGTGATCCTCCGCGATGCTTCCCTTTCCGTTGATGGAAGTGCCCACGGGCATGGTAAGCGACTCGGCAAGCGAGGTGATCTCGTCCCAGGCCTGGGAGATTACCGCTCCCCCTCCGGCGATCATCACCGGGCGCTGTGCGTCCCAGAGCAGCTCTGCGGCCCGCTCCACCGCCGCGGGATCGGGCCGCGTCCTGTGCGCGGGATAGGCCTGGTACCGGTCCTCGGCGTTGAGAGACAAGGAGCCAACTTCCTCGTCCAAGATGTCGTGGGGGACCGTGATCTGCACCGCTCCGGGGCGACCGCTGGTGGCGATGCGAAACGCTCTGGCGATGGTTTCTGGTGTCTTTTCGGCTCTCTTGATGCGCGTTCGCCACTTGGTCACTGGGGCAAAGAGCGCTTCTTGATCCAACTCCGTCAGAACGGCTTTGTCGTCACCAGAAAGAGGCGTGTCGCTGGTGAGGACGACGAGTGGTATGGAAGACGCCTGGGCTTCGGCGACACCGGGCAGGATGTAGGTGGCGCCGGCTCCGCTCGGCCCCTCGCAGACCCCTGGTTTGTAGCTGAGTCTGGCGTAAACATCCGCCATAAAAGATGCTGACCTCTCATCCCTGGCCAGGATGTGCCGAATGTTTGGCGGTGCGTCATACAACGCATCATAGAAGGACATGCTCGTGTCGCCGGGAACTCCGAAAATGTACTCGACACCGTAGGCCTCCAGAAGCCGCACCAGGGCCTCACCGACCTTCACTGAAGTGACTCCTCTCCGCCATACGGAACATCGGCGTGTTGTTCGGAAGAGAGCTCTTCCAGCACACTGTGCAGATGTTCCCTGATTTTCTGCTCTGCCAGCTCGGGATCCCTCAGCTCCAGCGCCTCCAGAAGTCTCCTGTGTTCCCCCACTGATTTCTCCAAACGGCCGGAGATCCGGTCCGACATCAATCGGAAGCGCTCGGTCTGATCGTCCAGGTTATTCCATATGAGGTGTAGACGCTCGTTGTCTGCTTTCCGCAGGAGGAGGGAGTGTAACCCCGCTCCGCACTGGGAGGCTTTTGACCTGTCGCCTGCCTTCAGTGCCGTTTCCATCAGGTGGACCAGCTCCCTGGCGCTTGCCAGGTCGCTTTCTTCGAGCGCCGGAACGGCCAGTCGCGCAGCCAGTCCCTCCAGCACCGCCCTGAGCTGGAAGATCTCCCGCACGTCCCGCGGGGTGAGCTCTCGCACGTAGGTCCCCTTGTAGAGGACCTTGGTGACCAGGCCCTCCCGCTCCAGTTCCTGGAGGGCTGTTCTGACGGGAGTCTTGCTGATGCCGAGTTGTTCGGCGAGGTCGTTCTCGACCAGGGCATCCCCT
>DATEXS010000380.1:0-6445 GCA_035256725.1 Anaerolineae bacterium | reverse complement strand
GTACCGTGGCCGTGGTCGTCCTGGGCGAGGTTGTCTCCATTGACGAAGTCCCAGCCGGGCACGATCTTGTCGTCCAGGTCAGGGTGATTCAGGTCCACTCCTGTGTCCACGACGGCGATGATCACCTCCGGACCGCCCGTGGTCCGGTCCCACGCTGTAGGGGCCTGGATCTTGGAGAGGCCCCACTGCCGGTAGAAGTAATTGTCGTTGGGAATAATGGTAGCGTGAACCACATAGTCCAGCTCTGCGAACTCCACCCGAGGGTCTTGGTTCAGCAAAGCTACGGTGGCCTGTTCTTGCCCCGGGCTTGCGCCCACCAGCTGCACCTGTGAACCCAACAACTGGCCCAGAACGGGCAGATCACTCGCGGCTAGAAGCTGCGCCTGGTCCTCGTGGGAGGTCTGCGGGCGGAACTTGACCAGGACCTGTCCGGGGCGAAAATCAGGCCGGCTGGAGTCGGGGTCAGCAGCGCCACCGGGCCGACCCTGGGAGTTCAGTGCTGAGGGCCACAGGAGCAGCGCCAGGAGGAGCGCGCCTGATAGATACCGCTTCATCGGCCAGTCAACGCGCCTCTACCCGAGACGGATGATCTTGCTGCACAGCTCGCTGCCCAGTACAGCAAGCCCGTCCGTGGAGAGGTAGTGGCCGGCCGAGGCATCGAAGAGCACGTTGGCGTTGGGCGGAAACTCATCATCTCCCAGCCAGTAAACCACCGCCATGGGGATCCGCGGCAGAGCCCAAAACAGGAAGCCGGCATCTCCGTGGGAGATCGCCTCGCCCTCTGTCGCTAACGCGGCGTCCTTGAACCTCTGAAGATCGTTGTCGAAAGTCTTCAACAAGCGCGCGCCGGTATAGCCTTGGAAGGCGTGGAAGTAGAACATGCCATCTGGCAGCTCTCGATACGCAATCCAGCGGTGTGCCAGGGGGGCGCCATCGGCCTTGTGGAAGTAGTGCAGGAAGAGAAAACGCAACCCTGGCCAGCACTCCTTCCCGGTTTCCGGGTCTTGGGCCTCGAATTGCGGGTAACTGACGTGAAATGTCTGGCTAATGTACGGAAGCTCGAAGTACCCCTGGCCCTTGTTGGACCTCTCGAAAGCCGTCCCGGTCCGTGCCGCGAGGAGCACCGGATCCACCGTGGCCAACTCGTCACGCATAGCCTCCATGACCGGGAGGGAGTACTCCAGCCACTTCTTTTCAGTGCTCAGCATGGAAGCATTCTAGCGGACCCTGAAACGGTTGGCAAGCCGGGAGCTTTCCGGTATAATTGACCGCGCGGGTCGGCAGGTGATTCGGGAGGGCCTATGCCGGAGAGGAAGATACGCGTACTGATCGCCAAGCCTGGCCTGGACGGCCACGATCGCGGGGCGAAGGTGGTTGCCCGCATCCTGCGCGATGCGGGCATGGAGGTTATCTACACGGGCCTGCGGCAGACCCCCGAGATGATCGTCTCAGCGGCGCTTCAGGAAGATGTGGATGTTGTCGGTCTGAGCCTTCTCTCCGGGGCTCACAAGACCCATTTTCCCAGGATCTTAGAGCTGGCCGCGGAGAAGGGCCTGGAGGACGTGCTGTTCGTGGCCGGGGGCATTATTCCTGACGCGGACGTGCCGGCGCTCAAGGAGATGGGCATCAGCGGCGTCTTCGGACCTGGGGCGTCGACTGCGGAGATAGTCGGGTTCATCAAGGAAAACGTCACGAGGAAATAGACTTGGATCTCGTTGACCGTCTGTTGGCTGGCGATCGCAAAGCTGCGGCGCAGCTTGTTACGCTGATGGAAGACGGTGGTCCCCCTGCCCGGGAGGCGATGGCAGGTCTCTACCCCCACACGGGCCGCGCGCACATCGTTGGCGTGACCGGCTCCCCCGGGACTGGCAAGAGCACACTGGTCTATGAACTAGCCAAGGAGTTCAGAGCGCGGGGCAAGACTGTGGGGATCATCGCTGTTGACCCCAGCAGTCCGTTTAGTGGTGGCGCCTTGCTCGGCGACCGTATCCGCATGCAGAAGCTCAGCACCGATGAGGGCGTCTTCATCCGCAGTATGGCCTCCCGCGGGCAGTTGGGCGGTTTGGCCCGGGCGACAGGGGATGCCATCAAGGTCTTGGACGCCTTTGGCCGTGACCTGGTCATGGTAGAGACTGTGGGCGCGGGGCAGTCAGAGGTGGAGATAGCCCGTGCGGCCCACACCGTGATCGTGGTGGATGCGCCAGGTATGGGCGATGACATTCAGGCCATCAAGGCCGGTTTGTTCGAGATCGCCGACATCTTCGTCGTCAACAAAGCTGACCGAGACGGCGCGGAGAAGACTCTCCTGATCCTCCAGATGATGCTGGATATGAATGAAAGCAGTGGGGCGCAGGATTGGCGTCCCCCCCTGCTCAAGACCATCGCTCTGCAGGGAGAGGGATCCGGCCTGGTGGCAGATGCAGTGGAAAGCCACCTGGCGCATTTGAGGGAGAGCGGCCAGTTGCACGTCCGCAAGATGAGGCTGGCAGAGGAGGAACTGCGGCGAATCCTGGGGCAGGAACTGCTGGGTCGACTCCTGGAGCTGGTCAACGTTGAGCGGTGGGCGACGCTGACCAGAGAGGTGGCCGATCGCCAACTGGATCCCTACACCGCGGCGGATTCCCTGCTGGGGTCCTTTGTCGCCGGCCTGCGTGCGGGCGTGGAGTGAGAAGAGGAGTGGGTGATGATTCTGGGTGAAAGGACCCGCTTGCGGGCCATCGAGCGTGAGGACATCCCCACCTTCGTACGTTGGTTCAACGACCCCGAGGTGCGCCGCTTCCTCGAGATGTACTTGCCGATGTCCAAGGCTGAGGAGGAGCAGTGGTTCGAGGCATACCTCAAGAATGATAGCAGCCGTTTCTTCGGCATTGAGACTGGGGAGGGTGTGTTCATTGGCAACGTCGGCTTGCACGGTATCGATTGGAAGAACCGCAGCGCCGTGCTGGGAATCGTCATCGCCGAGAAGGAATACTGGGGCCAGGGCTACGGCAGCGATGCGGTCAACGCCCTGCTCGGGTTTGCGTTCAACGAGATGAACCTTCACCGTATCCATCTCTCGGTCTTCGACTTCAATGAACGGGCCATTCACTGCTACGAGAAGTGTGGTTTCCGCCGAGAGGGACGCGCTCGTGAAGCGCTGTTCCGAGAAGGCAGATATCACGACGCCATCCACATGGCCATTCTGCGTAGGGAGTTCGTCGGCGAAGAGCTTCCGCAGGCAAAGGGGCAACAGTAGGAGGGGTCTGGATGTATGAAGATTTGGCTATTTTTGGCGGTACGGCAAACCCGGGATTGGCCCAGGAGATCGCGGACTACCTGGGCTGCCCCTTGCGGGGCGTGGACATCTTCAAGTTCCCCAACGACAACACCTTTGTCAGGCTACATAGCAGCGTGCGCGGCCAACACGCTTTTATTGTTCAGCCTACTTGCGCTCCCGTCAACGACAACTTGATGGAGTTGTTGATCCTGATAGATGCACTGAGGCGTGACTCGGCGGCAGATATCTCGGCCGTGGTCACCTACTACGGTTACAGTCGCACGGACAAGAAGGATCAGCCGAGGGTGCCTATCACCGCGCGTCTGGTGGCCGACATGATCACAGTAGCGGGCGCGACGCGCATTGTGACTATGAACCTCCATGCGGGCCAGATTCAAGGGTTCTTCACCATTCCCGTGGACGATATCAGTGCCTTTCACATGCTCAGCGACCATTTCATCCAAAAGCACATTGAGCATGCGGTGGTGGTAGCTCCTGACGTGGGCGCCACCAAGATCGGGCGTGACTTCGCCGAGGCTCTTGACGTGCCCTTGGCCATCATCGAGAAACGCCGCGAAAGACGGAAGGGCACAAAGACCGAGGTCCTCAGCCTGATCGGCAAGGTCGAGGGCATGAATGCCATCATCTTTGACGATGAGATCGACACTGCAGGGACCGTGCGTGACGCGGCGAAGTTCCTCAAATCGAAGGGCGCGAGGGACGTCTACGCCTGCGTGACCCATGCTATCCTCTCCCCTCCGGGACCGGAAAGACTCAACGAGGCGGGGCTCAAGGAGTTGGTCGTGACCAATACCGTCGCTATCTCAGACGAGAAGATGCAGAAGATGAAGGACCTCAAGGTGACGGTTCTCTCCGTAGCCCCTCTTCTGGGTGAGGTGATCAGGCGTATCTACCTGGGCATCTCTGTGGGCGAGATGTTCAACGAGTAAGGATCTACGCCGAGCGAATGGTATGAAGATCATCGCTCCACACTCCTGGGAGGTCTCCACCACGGAGGCAAAAGGGATCCAGTTGAGCCTGCGGGACAGACTGTCCATGGAGGTCGATTTCGGGGTGATTTGCACGGTGGCCGGTGTGGACGTGGCCGTGAAGGATAACAAGACCAGGGCGGCCATTGTCGTGCTCAGCTATCCGGAACTGGAGCCCTTGGATCAGAGCGTGGCCGAGGTGCCGGCGAAGATGCCCTATGTCCCCGGCCTTCTCTCGTTCAGGGAATCACCGGCGATACTTGCCGCTTGCGAAGGTCTGAAGATCGAGCCCGACCTGTTCGTCTTTGATGGCCAGGGTTTTGCTCACCCACGGAGGTTCGGTATCGCCAGCCATGTAGGGGTCATCCTGGACAAGCCCTCGATTGGGTGTGCCAAGTCGCGTCTGTGCGGGACGCACCACGAGCCTGGGTCAGAGGCTGGCTCCTACGTTTTTCTGTACGATGGCGACGAGGTCATAGGGGCGGTGCTACGGACCCGGGATGGGGTGAGTCCCGTCTACGTCTCCGTCGGTCATCGCATTGACTTGGAGACAGCCATAACGTACGTGATGGGCTGTTGCAGGGGGTACCGGCTGCCTGAAACCACCAGGCATGCTCACCGCATAGCCACCAGCGAGCACCTGCCCTCAGTTAAGGTGCAGCGGTCTCTTCTGAACCTCTAGCATGGGCGGGTCAGGAATGCCCACGGTGGACAAGGTTGGCCAGGCAGCCGAACTGCTCCTCAAGGCCAGGCACGCTGTGGCCTTCACCGGGGCCGGGATCAGCACGCCTTCCGGCATCCCCGACTTCCGCAGCCCGGATTCGGGCCTGTGGACCAGGGACGATCCCATGGTCGTAGCCTCCATCCATACCTTTCGCACCGATCCACGCATCTTCTACGAATGGATGCAGCCCACGGCCAGGTTGTTCGCCGCAGCAAAACCCAATGCCGCTCATCTGGCCCTGGCCGAGCTGGAGGAGCTGGGGCTGATTCGGGCGGTGATCACCCAGAACATAGATAACCTGCACCAGAAGGCCGGTTCGACGCGTGTGCTGGAACTGCACGGCCATCTGAGAGAGGCTGTCTGCATGCGGTGCCGGCGTGTGTCCTCCGCAGAGGGACTCATCCAGGATTGCCTGTTGGGAGGGAAGGTGCCCTACTGCGAGGAGTGCGGCGGTGCGCTGAAGCCTGCGGCCGTGTTCATGGGGGAGTCATTGCCTATGGAAGTCTTCCTGGACGCTCAGATGGAATGCCAGATCTGCGATCTGATGCTAGTGATAGGCTCTTCGCTGAGCGTCGTCCCCGCCGCCGATCTGCCCATAATGGCCCACAGAGCGGGGGCGGCACTGATCATCGTCAACTACCAGGAGACGCCAGCCGACCACCTAGCCGAGGTAGTGGTGCGCGAAGACCTGGCTGAGGCACTGCCGCACATCGTGCAGGCCTGCCGCAATCGCGGGGCGGGGCGGTCCTAGCGCTCAGCCACTGCATAGGTGATTTGGAAGGGCAGTTCCAGGAGTCCTCGGGGGTTTTCGTACTTTTCTCGGGCGATCTTCAGCACCTCTTGCTTCAACTCCGCCCGTTGACCGTCACCCAGCCGAGAGTACATCTGGGCGAGCCGACCCAGAGAGAGCACCATCTCGCAGACGCTTTCCGCTGTCCTAAAAGTGAGCACGTGCGCCTGTTCTTCGATCTGCACGCGGCCGAACCCTGCCCGGTCCAGAGCCTCCCGCAGCGTATCGCCTCTGCCGAAGGCAAAGGTGGAGGGGCCTCTTTGGGCTGCCGGAGGCATGTGCGGCACAAAGGCTTCCATGAAGGATCTCAGGGCGACCTTGCTGCCTGGACCGAAGACCGATAGGCCTGCTGTGCCGCCTGGTCTTAGAACCCGGTACACCTCCGACAGCGCCAGGTCTGGTTGAGGAAATAGCATCAGTCCTAGTGCGCAGACGACTACGTCGAACGATTGAGCAGCGAAGTCCAGGTGCTCAGCATCCATCTGAAGGAAGCGTATGTTGTGGACCTGGTCTCTCATAGCGCGCTTGGCGGCCAGCTCTACCATCTGTCCGGAGAGGTCCACTCCCACCACTTCGCCCTCGGGACCGACAGATCGTGCGGCCATGAACGCCGCCAGACCACTTCCCGTGGCAATATCCAAGACCCTCCGGCCTCTCCCGAGGTACGCCAGGCTGAGCAGCTTCTG
>DATEXS010000379.1:0-3244 GCA_035256725.1 Anaerolineae bacterium | reverse complement strand
CATCCCCGCCTCGTAGTCGAATAGCTCCGCGACGTCCTTCTGGATCTTTCTATATAGGCTGCCCAGCGGGATGTTCATAGGGCACACCCGCTCGCACTCTCCACAGTCTACGCAGCGCCCCGTCAGGTGCACTGCCCTGATCAGGTGGTACATCTCATTCTCGGACAGCAGGGCAGGTGCGGCGAGCCAGCGCGGCGTCTTCCTGTCGAAAAGGCATTCCTTGCAGTAGCAGGCGTAGCACGCCTCGCGGCACGCGTTGCAACGGATACAGCGCTCAAACTGCTTGCGCCAGAAGGCCCTTCTCTCCTCGATGGGCAGGGCTTCCAGCTCCTCCACCGCGGCGTACTCGCCCACATCTGCCTCTATGGTGAAGGGCACCACCTCTCCCAGGGTGACATCATACCCGAAAGCGGCCGGATGTTTGCAGCGGAAGCACTTGTCGACCAGGACCTCTTCCTTGGGGACTTTCCTGGTCTCTTCCCCGACCGTAACCAGGAATTCGTCCCCAGCATCTTGCACGCGGGTGACTTGTTCCAGGGAGACACCCAGTGTCTTCTCCAGTTTCCTGTGATCCACCTGGCCCGCGCAAGGCATCCCAACCGTTACGATCTTGTCCCGCTCGATCTGATGCTGCTTGATCAGCTCGACTATGGCGCGGGTGTCGCAACCTTTGAGCAGAATGCCGACCTTGCCCTCGAGCTCGTTGGCCCGGAGCACGTACTTGCTCAGGTTCTGCCCGCAAAGAGGGCCCCAGACCAGCTTGTCCGCCTCGCTCTCCTTGGTCACAAAGCAAGGAGCGACGCGATAAGGCTGGGAGCTCTGACAGTACCCGATGAAGTATTCAATAGCCCCCTCGGCCAGTAGCTTCTTCACAACCTCCTGTAGCTTGTCCTGCATCACCTCTCTCCAGTAGAAAGCATCCTGAGTAGCGGCCGCACGGAGTAAGGCCGCGTATCGAAGGATGCGGCTTACTCATCGTACTAGCTGCTTTGTCAACGCGCATGCTTCAATACGTCCTTCGATACGGGCCTTCGGCCCTACTCAGGACTACTCAGCATGCTTTCGTCATGCGCCTCCACCCGACAGCGGGTCTCCCTCGCTCCGGGGCCGGTTGGGACCCAGGGCCCTGATCTGCTCCGTCACCTGCTCCACGGTCTCCGCGAACTTGGCACCCTCAGAGGCGGACACCCACCTGACCTGGAACCGCTCTGGCTCTATGCCCACGTATTGTAGCAGCTTCCTCAGAAGAAGGCCCCTCCGTCTGGTGAAATAGTTGCCCTCCGAATAGTGGCAGTCCCCTGGGTGACAACCCAGGACCAGCACACCGTCCAAACCCTTGGACAGAGCTGTGATCACAAACTCCGGCCTCACCCTCGCCGAGCACATCACCCTGATCACCCGACAGTTGGGGGGCATCTGCAACCGCGACACTCCGGCCAGATCGGCTCCCGCATAAGAGCACCAGTTGCAGGCAAAGACCAGTATCTTGGGCTCGAAACCGTTGCCAGAGCTGTCGCTACCCGACACCACCGGTCATTTCCTCGGCCAGGGCGCCAATCATACATAGGAGCTGCCTGTCATTGAAGCCTTTCTGCTGCATCGCGCCGCTGGGACAAGCAGCCACGCAGTTGCCGCACCCTTTGCACTGAGCCGGATTGACGTACGCGGTTCTTCCAAACCTCCCGTCTCGCAATTCTATAGCACCAAATGGGCAGACCTCCACGCAGTTGCCGCAGGCGCTACAGGAGCGCTCATCACAGACCGCGTCAATCGCTGACACTCGCACCAGCCCCTCTCGAATGGGGATGGCCGCCTTCGCCGCCGTAGCATAAGCCTGCGACACACTCTCCGGTATGTTAGACGGGTAGCGGGCCGAACCACAGACGTACACTCCATCGGTGGCAAACTCTATGGGCCGCAGCTTGAGGTGCGCCTCCAGGAAGAAGCCGTCACCGCCCAAGGGTACCTTGAGCATCTTGGAGAGCTTCTCGTTGTCCTCTCCGGCCACGAGAGGCGTGGTCAACACCACCAGGTCAGCGGGTAGGAGCACCTCCTTGCCCATCAGTTGGTGCTGGACCTTCACAGCCTCGGCGCGATCCCCTCCTACAACCTCAGGTGGGTTGTCTATATCGTACCGGACGAACCTGACACCCAGCTCCATAGCCCTGCGGTAGAACTTCTCGATATCCACGCCATAGGCCATCACGTCGCGAAACAACACGTAGACGCTCGTGTCGGGACGCTGTTCTTTGAGCCAGATGGCATTCTTGATCGCCGTGGTGCAACAGAATCGACCGCAGTAGGTCCGTTCCGGAATCCGCGCCCCCGCACAGTTGATCATCACCACACTGTCGGGCACGTCGGCGCCGGCCTTGAACCTCTCTTCGAACTCCAGTTGCGTCACCACGTTGGGCAGTTGGGAATACCGATAGAGGCCCGCAGGCTTGAGCTCCTCCGCCCCGGTGGCCACGATGACCGTGCCCACCTTGAATTCCTCGACTTCGCCGTCCCTGCGAATCGCCACCTCGAAATCACCGATGAATCCGGCCACACTCTCCACCGCACTGTTGAGATGAAGGGCAATCTGAGGGTGGCTGGCCGCCTGAGCGACCAGCGGAGCCACCACCTCAGCGGTATCCTGCTCTGTGGGGAACAGCGTCCGCACTCCGCGGAGCAGCCCGCCTAGCTCGCGCTCCCTCTCCACCAAATGCACCTGGATGCCCTGATTGGCCAGGGCGAGGGCCGCCGTCATGCCGGCCACCCCTCCACCAATCACCAAGGTGGCTGGGAACACACCGCTCTCGAATTCTTCCTGAGGCTCGAGGTAGCAGGCCTTGGCCACGCCCATCCTGACCAGCTCTTTCGCCTTCTCCGTCGCTCCGGCAGGATCGTGCATGTGCACCCAGGAGCAGTGCTCCCTGATGTTGACGAACTCGAACAGATACTTGTTGAGCCCCGCCTCCTCGCAGGCCCCTTGGAACAGCGGCTCATGGGTGCGAGGCGTGCAGGAAGCCACCACCACCCGATTCAGAGCCTGGTCCGCGATGCGCTCGCGGATGGAAGAGAGACCCTCCTCGGAGCATGTGTAGAGGTTGTCCTCCGCGTGTACCACGTTGGGCAGAGTCCGCGCGTATTCCACCACCTCGGGAACCCGCACCACGCCCCCTATGTTGTTGCCACAGTGACAGACGAAAACCCCTACCCTGGTCTTAGGCATGCTCTAGCTCTTTGCTCTTTTTCGCCA
>DATEXS010000378.1:0-2332 GCA_035256725.1 Anaerolineae bacterium | reverse complement strand
GTCTGGTAATGCCTCTGGCTGCCTGCACCAGCGGTCCAGACTTGCGCGCAATAACCACCACAGCGAGCACTTGCACAGAGCAGGCTCAATCCTGGCGCGTGCAGGGGGCGGCAAGCTATTCCTCCGATGGCGAGACCCAGGAGACCACGTGGGACGGGGAGTTCGCCGCACCTGACCGCTGGCGAGTGAAGATAACCACCGAGACTGGCATGTGGTGCGAGGCCACAAGGATCGGCGAGCAGAGCTATGTCCGCGCATCGGATATGCCCGATTCGGGCGCGGCGGCAGGCGGGGCGGCCTGCGTGATGGGCAGCATGACGGAGGAGCTCGAACCTCTCGAGTTGCTGATAGATCTTGAGCGGCTCGCGGATGAGGAGATTGAACATGTGCAATGTCTCCACTACCGGGGCAGGATGGATATGGACGCCTTCGTTCAGAGAGAAGAGGCCGGGACAGGATCCCAGTGGCCCCCGGAGCTTTTGGAGCTGATGCGTCGTGGGAGTATGGAGGTTGAGCTCTGGGTTGGAAAGGATGACTACCTGATACGTCAGATGAAACGTCTTGACCACATGCCAGAATGGGATGCTGGGACCGCCGAGGAGAGATGGATCCGGCAGAGCACGGTCATACGGCTCTACGACTTCAACGAGCCCATTTCCATTGAGCCGCCGGCGGCGGACTCGGGTGAAGGGTGACTTGGGCAACGAGTAAGGCAATGCTTGCGACGCTCTCTGGAGCCCGGTGACCGGCGCCCGTTGAGCTTGGCCAGCACCAAGGCTATGTGGTTTGCTGTCGTATATGCGAACACCGATGGCATGGGAGGGACGGCCCCACTGGAGACCGGCGCGGAGGAGTTCCGTCAGGCGCTTGCGCATCCCCAGGTAATCTCAGCGAGATGACATGAACAAAAAACGCTCCGTTCTCATCGCAGGCGCTGTGGTTGCACTGGTCGGGCTGGTGCTGGTAGGACGACCGGGGAGAAAGGGTTCGAACGGCGAGGTCATCGCAGACGTGCAGTTGGATGGCTTCAGGTACGTCGTGGCCGAAGACGACATGGGTTCGCCCTTGGTCACGGTATTCTATCCGGAGAACTCTTTGATGGGTCTGAAGGCGTACGCTGCTGAATCCCGAGCTCAGGGTGAGATTCTCCTTCGTGCTGGTATTGAGCCTCTTTACGTGGAGGTCACATTCAACTCGCCACTGTCAGCGGGCGAATTGGCCGAGCTTGTAGCGCAAACCGAGATGCAGGTGGCCGAGTACAATATACGGGCGATAGATGCTCGGGGGGACAGGGTTGGGATGCAAGGTAGCCCGAGAGGCGATGAACTGGTGCCTGCTTGGCCCCTGGAGGAGATGGTGAGAGGAGTAGCGGAGAATTCCGGAGGTGAGGCCGAATTCAAGGGCTTCATCAGTGTTCAGGGGATGGTGGATAGGCGGGGATACGACAAACTCCTCAGCCACCAGAAGGTCTTTTTAGTGGACGTTACAGTTAACCTGGCACAGCAGGTTCTAATGGAGCAAGGCAGAACAGTGAGTCCACTTGATATCCAGCTTCTGATGGTCCCACCATATTGGTACATGGAGAACCTGGGACTGGAGAATTTTCAGTAAAGCATAGGCGCAGAACGACGATACGGTGGGACCGGCGGCAGTGCGGAGAACTAAGGCCCTCTCAATCGAGAGGGCGTTTTGTTCCTAATTGGCCCACAGCGATCAAAGGCGTTTTGGGAAGCGAGCAGCAGTGTCTCTCTTCCACCTGGACTGTGGCGGGCAGGGCAATGTGAGGAGCCAAAAGGATGAACGTGGAGAGGTATCTCTTAAGTGCGTGTATCGTCTCTCTGCTCATGCCTCTGGCTGCCTGCACCAGCGGTCCAGACTTGCGCGCAATAACCTCCACAGCGCGCACTTGCACAGAGCAGGCTCAATCCTGGCGCGTGCAGGGCGCGGCAGGCTATTCCTCCGACGGCGAGACCCAGGAGACCACGTGGGAGGGGGAGTTCGCCGCACCTGACCGCTGGCGAGTGCAGATAACCACCGAGACCGGCATGTGGTGCGAGGCCACAAAGATCGGCGAGCAGAGCTATGTCCGCGCATCGCATATGCCCGATTCGGGCGCGGCGGCAGGCGGGGCGGCCTGCGTGATGGGCAGCATGACGGAGGAGCTCGAACCTCTCGAGTTGCTGATAGATCTTGAGCGGCTCGCGGATGAGGAGATTGACCATGTGCAATGTCTCCACTACCGGGGCAGGATGGATATGGACGCCTTCGTTCAGAGAGAAGAGGCCGGGACAGGATCCCAGTGGCCCCCGGAGCTTTTGGAGCTGATGCGTCG
>DATEXS010000377.1:0-3092 GCA_035256725.1 Anaerolineae bacterium | reverse complement strand
CAGATCGAGGCCTGTCAAGGGTTGCTTTCTCAACTGGAGACGAGACAGCCCGCCGATGACTTCGAAGGCCTGGTTCTGCGCTTCCGCGCCGGACAAATAGGGGCCGCCATCGACTGGCTGACTCAATGCAGGCAGACGCTGGCGGACTCAGGTCCGCCCACCGCGGCTGAGGCCAAATGATCGAGATCAACGACCTCACCGTCCGCTACAACGGACAGATCACCGCCGTAGACCATTTGTCACTAAGGGTCGAGCCGGGGGAGTTCGTCCTACTCACCGGGCCCTCCGGATGCGGCAAGAGCACTCTGGCCCGTTGTCTGAACGGCCTGATCCCCCATGCCTCCACGGCTACCATCTCCGGGGAGGTCAAGGTTGATGGGGCGTCGACGAGCAAACACTTCGTGGCCCAGATGGCCACCCACGTGGGCCTGGTCTTTCAGAACCCCTCCACTCAGCTCTTTGGCTCGACGGTGGCCGAGGAGGTGGCCTTCGGCCCACGCAATCTGGGCCTCTCGGCGGAAGAGGTGGCCGAGCGCTCCTCCTTCGCCCTGCAAGCCACAGGCATCGAGCACCTGCGGGACCGGGCTACCCGAACCCTGTCCGGGGGCGAACAGCAGAGGGTGGCTATCGCCGCTGTGCTGTCTATGCGGCCCCAGGTCCTGGTCCTGGACGAGCCTACCTCCAGCCTGGATCTGAAAGGCACAGCAGCAGTCCTGGACACCCTCGATCGGCTGCGCCGGGAGCATAACCTCACCATTCTGATCATCGAGCACCGGCTTAGCGAGGCCGCACGGTTCGCCTCCCGCGTCCTAGTTATGGATCGAGGAAGGATAGCCCTCGACGCCCCTCCAGGTCTCGCCTTCCGCGATAGACAGTTCCTGGCAAACCTCGGGATCCGCTATCCCCAGCCGGCACAGGAGTGCGACTTCGGAACCCTACAGCCCGCAGCGCTGACGATCCCGCGAACCGCGACCAAACCCCTGGTGGAGTTGAAGGACGTAGAGGCCGGGTACGACGGCTGCCAGGTCCTGCGCGGGATGGATCTGGCGGTCTATCCGGGCGAATTCGTGGCCCTGGTGGGAGACAATGGGACGGGAAAGACCACGGTGGCCAGGGTCCTGGCCCGGCAACTCAAGCCTCACCGCGGCGAGGTGATCTGGGACGGAAGCTCGGGGGACCTGCCCCTGGGCCGCCGAGTGGGTCTGCTCTTCCAGAACCCGGTGGACCAGCTCTTCTGCGACACGGTGGAGGAGGAGATAGCCTTCGGGCCCGGCAACTTCGGGCTGGATTCACCCCAGCAGTTGGAGCGGCTTCTGGAGGTGGGTGGCCTGTCGGGTTTCAGAGACCGCAACCCCTATGCCCTGAGCGTGGGCCAGCAGCAGCGGGTGGCTTTGGCCTCCGTCTTGGCCCTGGACCCGGCGCTGCTCATTCTGGACGAGCCCACCATGGGGCAGGATTGGGGCAGCCTGAGCCGGGTGATGGACTTCCTGACCCGCTTGAACGGGCGCGGACAGGCCATCCTGCTCATCACCCACGACCACAAGCTGGTGTGCCGCTATGCCGAGCGGATTCTCTTGCTCCAAGACGGAAAGGTGTCAAGTGTCGCGCCCAGCACGGGGCCGTTCACGAGAGTCAATGAAAAGAGGGAGAGACTAGATGAAGTTCTCAGTGCGTGAGTTGGTGTATATTGCCATCTTCGGCGCCATCTGGGGGGCATTGGAATTGACCCTGGGTTCCTACCTGCACGTCATCTTTCCCCCACTGGCGGATACCTTCCTGGTGGGGCTGATCATGGCCTCGCTAGGGGCCATCGTGGCCCTCATCGGCCGGCTCTTCGTGCCCAAGACCGGATCGGTATTCATGATCGGCGTGGTCACCGCGATCATCAAGATGATCAGCATCGGGGGCGTGCAGGCCGGCCCGCTGGTGGCTATCCTGGCCGAAAGCCTGTTGATGGAGCTGGGCCTTTTACTGGCCCGCAAGCCATCGCGTTGGGGCTTCGTTCTCGCGGGAGCGCTGGCCCTGGCCTGGAACTTCTTCCACAAGTTCATCATGATGTACATCCTCTTCGGACAGGGGGTGTACGAGGTCTACGTGGGCATGATCAAGCAGGGGGCCAGCCTGTTGAGGATAGACGTGAGCTACGCCCTGGTCATCATCCTTGTTCTCTTTGTGATGCGACTGGTAGCCGGCGGTCTGGCCGGCTGGATCGCCTGGGACCTGGGAAGGGTGGTGTCTCATCGTTTGGCCAGATAGCTTCTCCGTGGCTGGAAGGCCACGGGCGGTCTTCTCCGGCTACGGGTACCTGTTCTTCTTTCTGGGGACCGTGATCACGGTGATCCTGGCCCGGGGGGCCAAGGCCGCCTTCGTCCTCCTGGCGGTGCTTTTGTTCGCCTCTCTCGTCCACGCGCCAGCACTCAGGCTGTTCTCTCGCTGGCAGTTGTGGGCCTTCGTCGCCCCCACGCTGCTGATCAGCCCCCTGGTGATCGGCGAGCCGGACCTGCTAGTGGGGGGCCTCCAACTGTCAGTCGAGGGCTTCTGGGCCGGGCTGTGGATGGCGGTCCGGGCATTGTCCATCGCCCTGGCCGCGGCCATCGTTGCCGGCACCGTCTCGGTGAGTGAGATGGCCCAGTTGTTCGAAGGGATGAGGCTGAAGGGTCTGGGCTTCGCTGTGGGCGTGGCCACCAACATGCTGCCCACTATCCGGGAGACGATGGAGACTTCCTATTTGTCCATCCGCCTGAGGGGCGGCTTTCGCTCCCACAGATTGCGGAGCCTCAGACTGCTCCTGGTGGCGGTCATCGCCGGCTCCTTGCGCAGGGGCGATGACATTGTCTCCGCCGCCGAGGCCCGGGCTTTCGACCCCACTCGCTCCACCCAGCCATCCGTCTCCGTGACCCGCGGCGACATCGCCCTGGCCACGGTCATCGTCGTGCTGGCCCTGGTTCTGTTGCTGGCCTGATCTCGACATCTGCTTTTCGGGGTTGGCCCGCTGCTTTGGCCGTCAGACAACGGGGAGACTATCAGACACGGGCACTATAGCTCCCGCTCTGGCCAGTCCGCTCTAGCTCCAACAAAAAAGGCGGGGCGCG
>DATEXS010000376.1:0-2541 GCA_035256725.1 Anaerolineae bacterium | reverse complement strand
CTCCACGGCCTGGCGATAGAAGCCGAGAGCGGCGTACATGACCCCGTGATCTGTAATGGCCAGGGAACGCATTCCCAGCTCTTGGGAGCGCTGGACCAGGTCGTCAATGCGGCTTAGGCCGTCGAGGAGGGAGTACTCGCTGTGGACGTGGAGATGAACAAACTCGGCCATCGGGCTGTGCTCTCCAGAGCTCGCATCTACCGGCAGCTAGTTGGCCCTATTATAGCACATCAGGTGTAGCAGTGAGGTTTGAGTTTGGTGGGATTGCACAGTTTTAAGCTGGACGGTGGCCTCTTCCTCTGCTCACGTTGTTCGCGAGAGAGTTGCTGTGGTACCATAGGCCAGCCTTCGTCCGTAGAGGTGGGAGCCAAGATGAAGAGTAGCGCCTTGCGTGTGCTCTTGTTGCTGGTTGGATGTACGTTAGCCCTGGTTGTCGGCTGCCGGGAGGTGCCTGCCCCGACCCCTTTGCCTACCCGCACGCTCCCGAGCACTCCAGCCACAGCAGTGCCCAGCCCGGACATGACCCAGACGGCCCTTCCTTCGCCGACAGCGGAGCCTTCGTGGACGCCATCCTTGCCTCCGACAGAGACCCCCGTGCCGGAGCCTACGGCCTCGGTCGACCAGGTAGTGGTGCGAGAGACGGCGGTGTCTATCCCAGGCTACGTGTATGAGCCGTATCTCAAGGAGGATTTTGACGAAGAACACGGGGTCCCTTATCTGTGGCTGGATCGTTCTGCGTACGGGCAGCCTTCTCCGGAGACCACCGAGTTGAAGGAGCTCCAAGCAGTCGTCCTGGAGAACCGATACCTGAGGTTGACCATCGTGCCGGAGTTGGGAGGGCGGCTGTACGAGTGTGTCTTGAAGACCACCGGTCAGAGCGTGTTCTATCGCAATCAGGTCCTGAAGCCCACGCAGTGGGGGCCACTGAGCCGTGAGCGCAACTGGTGGCTGGCGGTGGGCGGCATGGAGTGGGCTTTCCCGGTCAGCGAGCACGGCTACGAGTGGGGCGTGCCCTGGAGCTACTCGATCGAGCTTTCAGGCGCTGAGACGAAGGTCGTGCTGCGGGACACTGAGGAGGATCGCCTGCGAGCGAGTGTGGAGATTGGACTGACTCCTGACTGCGCCTACTTCACTGTGCGCCCTCAAGTGGAGAATCCCACCAGTTCTGCGGTCAGCTTCCAGTTTTGGACCAACGCCATGCTCACGCTGGGAAGTCAGCCCTTGTTGCCGAATACCGAGTTCGTCTGTCCAGCCGAAAAGATCCTCATCCACAGCGCGGGCCCCGACAGCGGTCTGCCAGGGGAAAGATCGACTGTCACCTGGCCGACTTGGGAGGGAAGAGACCTGTCCTGGTATCGGAACTGGGAGGATTGGCTAGGCTTCTTCGTCCCTGAGCCAACCTACGATTTCGTAGGAGCGTACAATCATGACACGGACCTGGGTGTGGTTCGCACCTTCTCCAGGGAGGAGGCGCCGGGAGTCAAACTCTTCGCCTGGGGTATGGACTCCGCTTTTGCGGCGGAGTACACGGATGACGGCAGCCAGTACTTTGAGATCTGGGGGGGCCCCACCCGCACCTTCTGGCCGGAGGACGATGTTGTCCTGCAACCAGGACAAAGCAGGACGTGGACGGAGTACTGGTTTCCCTTTCAGGGCACCGGAGGGCTGGATTTCGCTAATCGGGAGGCTGCAATAAGCCTCCACTACGAGGGTGGGTCCATGAAGGTGGGCCTGGCGAGTTCTTGCGGCCGGCAAGGCGCGCTGGCGTTGGAGATAGGGGGAGAGGAGATCTATAGCGAGCAGATAACAGTAAGCCCGGAGAGCCCCCACCTGACTGCGGTGCCATTGGCCCCCGGGTTACCTGGCGACACACGTGTCTCCTGCCGCTTCGTGGACCGCACGGGCCAGGTCATAGCCAGCTACGAGGTTTCCTTGGGTGCTTTGGGGGACTAGTCTTGGGGAGTCAGCCGGCCGTTCCTCTAGCGTTTGTCCCGCCCTCGGTCCTCGTCCTTGATCAGCAGGCTGATGGCGAAGCTGACCAGGCTGATGACCAGCGCACCCCAGAAAGCGGACCAAAAGCCGCCGGTGATGCCGAAGCCCAGGTCCAG
Source organism: Anaerolineae bacterium (assembly GCA_035256725.1). Taxonomy (GTDB): domain Bacteria; phylum Chloroflexota; class Anaerolineae; order UBA7937; family B3-Chlor; genus JAUVXJ01. The sequence continues at coordinate 433 of DATEXS010000376.1, read as the reverse complement.
AGTGCGGGCGACCCAAGCTGTGAACCAAAGCATCACCGCATTGATGACGAAGATGAACAGGCCGAGGGTAAGGACGATCATGGGGCAGGTGAAAAACGCGATCACCGGTCTAATGATAGCGTTGACCACACCGAAGATCAGGGCCACGATGAGGATGGTGAGCGGGCTCTCGGCATAGATGCCTGGCACGATTTCAACAGCGACCCAGAGGGCTATGGCGTTGACTAGCAGGCGCAGCAAGATTCTTCGCATCATGGGGACATACCTCCGTCGTCTACCTGGTCGTTTGGCGCTGATTCTATACTCGGGGTCAAGCCCAAGTCAACCTACTCCACGTAAATCTCTATGCGCTCGCCCCCCTCGGGGTCTTCCACATCGACGATCTTGCCTTGGGCGCCTTCCTTGATGGCTTTCAGGATGCCCTCCACGTCGA
>DATEXS010000375.1:0-6976 GCA_035256725.1 Anaerolineae bacterium | reverse complement strand
TGGCGCTAGCCTGTGGGGAAGCAGCGAATTCATACTCCGCCTGCCTGCTGCGCTCCTCGGTTCGGCCTCCCTACTGCTCGCCTACAAAGTCGGCGAAACGCTCTGGGGTCGCAGGGAAGGCCTGATAGCCGCTTTCCTTCTCTCGACCAACGCCTATCACATTCGCTATTCTCAGGAGGCCAGGAATTACAGCGCGATGGTGTTCTTGGCCCTCCTGTCTCTGATCTTCCTTCTACTGGCCCTGCAACGGGGCCAGAAGCGGATGTGGTTTCTCTTCGCCGTCTGCGCCAGCCTGAACCTGTACACCCACAACTTCGCGTTTCTTATCCTGGCCAGCGAGACTCTTTTCGCCGCCTGGGTGATAGCCGAACGCTGGCTCTCATCCAGTGATCAACCCGTGGAGGCCAGCCTCGAAGGCAGCGCGGCAGTACACTCCGACCACCAGCGTCTGGCGTCAAGGGATCCATCGTCGCCATCAGGTGTTGCCGCGGCCCGGTCCGGTCTCGCCGGCGCCCGTAAGCAGGCTTCCCATTTGGCTACAGCCCTGGTTCTCGTCGGGCTGTTTTACCTGCCCTGGTTGCCCTTCCTCCAACAGCAGATCCTGGGCCGAGTCATACGGTTTACAGGGCTGGGTTTCGGGGAACCCCGCGGTGCGCACCTCTCGATCCGATTCTTCACCGACGCGCTCCAAGTATACACAGGCGTAGGGGGAGCCCTCCTCCTGCTGTTCCTCGCCCTGTTCGCCGTTGGGCTGTTCTGTTCTCGAGCCAGGTACATCGTACTGTCCGGCCTGTGGATTGTGCCCCCTTTCGTACTTCCTTTCATTGCCAGATCCGGTCATCACTTCTCTCTGAAATATGCCATCTTCATCGTTCCCCTATTCCTCTTGGGCATGGCGAGGGGAACATCAGTCCTCACAGACTGGCTGACTCGTCACGTGCCCGTGGTCAGAGAGCACGAGTACTGGAGCCTCGCGCTTTCCTCCACACTCGTTGTATCCATGTTTGGCGCCCTCAGCGTGGCACCCATCAGGGAATACTACCTTGAGCAGAAAACTGACTATCGTGGTGTCGCCAGCTATCTGGAACACAGACTGCTCCCCGCGGATCTAATCCTGGTCGACGGCGTCAAGTACCGCACAGGGTCAGACGCCGATTGGACCAAGGTATGCCTCTCCTACTACATTGGCCCTGCACGCTTGAAGGAAACACCAGTGCTGCCCGTGGAGCGCGGATTGTGGACCAACCTGCAAAGCGTGGCCCACCCACAGGGAGAGGTGGTTGCCGTGCTAGCGCGCCAAACGAGACCCGCTTCCTGGGACCATCGAACAGATGTGGTCGTCATCGATTTTGAAGGCCTCTCCGTCATCCACCTGCGACACCCTACAGGGGACATGATCCTAGATGCGGAATCTATGCTCCAGGCTCTGCTGAAACTCCTCCAGAGATCCGATGCCCGATTTGACGTACGGCTGGCCCTCGCAGAGACCTATGCTCAAATGGGAGTGTTTGCCGAAGCAGCCTCCCAGGTTGTGCTTGCCGGCCGAGACACGCCCGGCGGCAACCTGGCGGCTGATGACCTCGCCCAGACCATCAGTCAGCTAGAGCCTTACCTCCACGTCCAAACGGAAGATACGCGAGTGGGCGACTCACTTTCCCTGCGCGGGTATAGCCAGCAACCCACAATCCTACAGGCCGGAGAAGCTATGACCGTCACCCTGTGGTGGGAAACGCGGGATCAGATGGAAATAGACTACACGACGTTTCTTCATGTCACAGCGCCCGACGGCAGAATCCTGGTTCAAGAGGACAGGCTACTCCGGTCTCGCGCCCGGCCCACATCGCTATGGGGCGTGGGAGAGTTGGTCAGGGATGAGCACGAACTGGAACTGCCCCCCGATGCGAAACCCGGCCAGTATGTCATCAAAACCGGAGTGTACTATTGGAAAACCGGAGAACGCCTGCCAGCCTGGGACCGCCAGGGTGCGCGACTGCCGGAAGACACCTTCGTGCTTCGCTCCCTCGCAGTGACCTCCTCCGGCGCTGATGACTGAGCAGAGAAGCCGCTATGACACCGGAAGAGAAGTCGGAACTCCGGCCATCTCCCTCGGCGAGGGGCATCCCGACATAGTAGCTGCTACCGCACGGGAAATGCCCGCTATTCAAAACCGGCCTGAGACCCGGAGAATCACGGACTCTTCGATACGCCCGACCAGCCGCCAGGTGGTGCCCAGAGAGATGCCGAAGAATCGCTGACGGGAAACAGTCCATGCTGCCACGAGTTCGCAATCAAGGCTCCATGACAGAGGGCAACGCTTTAAGGGGAGCGCCGAGAATAGTGCTGTCGGCCACGCTTCTGGGAATCTTCTTCCTGGGGCTGACTCTTCGACTGTATGGGCTTGATGCCAGCAGCCTGTGGTGGGACGAGGTGAAGACCGTCACCGCCGCGCGCCTGGATTTCCTGCCCATGCTGAACTTCCAAGCCAGGGACAGCGTACACCCGCCCCTGCTCTACATGGTGACCGGATCCTTCATGAGTCTCTTCGGTGACAGCGACTTCGTGGTCCGCCTTCAGGCCGCATTGTTGGGGGCACTCGCCGTGCTTCTGACGTACAAACTTGGAGAGGTCCTATGGAGCAGAAGGGAGGGCGTCATAGGGGCTTTCCTGTTGGCTGTCAACGCCTATCATATCCATTACTCGCAGGAAGCAAGGCACTATAGTCTGATGGTCTTCCTGGCGATCCTCTCTCTCATCTTCCTCCTCAAGGCGCTCAAAGAAGACAAGAAAGGGATGTGGGTTCTGTTTGCCCTCTGCACTGGCCTGAACATCTACACCCATTACTACGCCTTCCTGATTCTGCCTGGCGAGCTCGTCTTCGCAGCCTGGCTGATTGTGGACAACTGGCGGTCGCGCAGGAGTCAACCTGAACGTCCTAGCCTCCATCACGGCGAGCCGGTTGATTCCAGAAATCCTTCCATTGAGCCAAATGACCCAACGGCGTATACAGACATGACAGCCCCCGCCTCCCGGCAGTCAACCACGCCCAGGAAGCAGGCCCTCCATCTAGGCGCGGTCCTGGCCCTGGTCGGCTTATCCTATCTACCCTGGTTACCTATTCTTCAGCAGCAGCTTGCCGGGCGCATGATAGAGTTCGGGGGCGTAGCCTTGGAGCAGCCGCCTCGAGCCGAGCTTTCCCCAGAGTTCCTTGTCCAGGTGCTGCATGAATACACCGGCCTGGGGGGAGTTTTCCTGGTACTCTTCCTGGCACTATTCGTGCTGGGTCTGGCGAACTCCAAAGCCGGATACGTCGTGCTCTTCGGGCTGTGGATAACGGTACCCTTCCTGTTTCCTTTCTTGATCAGATCCAGCCACTTCTTCGAGATTAGGTACGCCATATGCGTCGTCCCCATCCTGCTTCTGGTAGTAGCCAGGGGAACGGCTCGTCTCACCAGTCTGCTGGTTCGGAAGCTACAGGTGCCGACGCACGACCAGAAATGGCGAGTGGCCCTCGACTCGATTTTCGTCGCGTGCATATTTGGCGGGCTCAGCGTGGCCCCGATCAGGGATTACTACCTTGTCCAAAAAACTGACTATCGAGGCGTGGCCCGATACCTTGCCAGCCAAGCATCCGCTGCCGATGTTGTCCTTGCGGACGGCGAAGGCTATCTGTACGGAGACAGCACCACCGTTATACGAAACCTGTCGTACTACATGGATCGCTTTGGGATAGCGGATATGCCCGTCGTGGCGGTTGAGCCGGGCCTGGCCGAGGCCATGGCTCGGCACGTTGCCCCCCGTGGTGAGGAGGTCTGGGCCGTCCTGCTCAGCAGTGAGTTGGCCACGGCGGGCACAGAGGACGTGGTCGCCACCACGCCCTTTGAACGACTGTCGGTGGCGCAACTGCGTCGACCCTCGGGGGATATAGATCAGGACACGGTGGTGATGCTGCATGCATTGACAGAACTCCTGCGCGCGTCTGACGCTCACTTCGACATACATCTGGCTCTGGCCGAGTTCTACGCCGCCATGGGAGACCAGGAGGAAGCTGACACGCAGGTCGAGCAGGCCATAAGCAGCAGACCAGTGGAGAGAAGTGCACATCTGCACATAGCACTTTCATACGTTCAACAGGGTCGCCCGCAGGACGCCGTCGAGGAGTATCTGGCCTTCTTCCAGGCGCCGTCGACCCGCCCCGATTGGTGGCGGGAACGCGAGGCCTACTGGGGTCTGGGGCTTGCCTATGAGCAACTGGGGAATCTCGAGCAGGCTCTGGCAGCGTACACAGAGGTCCTGAATCTTGACTCCAGCTACTGGCAGGCATACCGGAGGCTAGGCGACCTGCACCTCGGCTTGGGGGAGCCAGGCCAGGCGCTGGCCGCCTATCAGCGTGCTGTCGACCTGCAGCCGCAGAACGCGCTCCTGCATTTCCTCCTGGGCCGAGCTCACCAATCGCTCGGGCAGATCGAGGAGGCGACCCTTGCCTATCAGCAGGTCCTGAGTATTGACCCCAACAATGAATGGGCAAGAGCGCAACTGGCCTCCTTCTCGCAACTGGTGGAGGCGGAGATTCCCCACCCCCTATTCCGAAGCCTCGGCGGCGAGCTCGTACTGCTCGGCTATGACCTCGGTCCCGCCACCCCAGAGGAAGGAGGTCCAGTCCAGTTGACCTTGTGGTGGCAAGCCCTGGCCAACATGGACAAAGACTACACCGCCTTTATGCACCTCGTGGGGCCTGATGGTCGCCTCCTGGCACAGCAGGATAGCCTCCTGGAATACGACGGTCTCCCCACATCTGACTGGCGGATTGGGCTGTTGGTCAAGGACACCTATCTGTTGCAGTTGCCGGCCAAAGCAGCTCCTGGCGACTATGCCGTGCTAGTAGGTATCTACGACTGGAGAACCGGCGAACGCCTGCCGGCCTGGGATCGCCAGGGTGAGCGAATTCCCCAGGATGCCATCGAGCTGCGCCCCACCGCGGTGACCTCCTCCGGCGCTGACGGTTGAGCGTACGAGCCGCTATGACCCCGGAGGAGAAGTCGCAACTCCGGCCATCTCCCTCGGGGAGGGGCATCCGCCATGGTCGCTTCAACCGGAGAAGAAACGTCTACTCTGCAGAACCGGCCTGAGATTAGGAGAATCCAGGGCTCTTCGATACAATCAACGAGGCGGCACATATTGCCCAGAGAGAAGCCGAAGAACCGCTGACCGGAAAGAGCCCATGCTGCCGCGAGTCCGCGATCAAGGGTCCATGCCAGTAGGCAACGCTTCAAACGGAGCGCAGCGACTATTGTTGCTGGCCACGCTCCTGGGAATCTTCTTCCTGGGCCTGGCTCTGCGGCTCTATGGCCTCGATGCAGACAGCCTGTGGCGGGACGAGGTGAAGACCCTCACGACCTCGCGCCTAGATTTTCTGCCGATGCTGGACTTCCAGGCAAGGGACAGCGTACACCCGCCCCTGCTCTACATGGTGACCGGATCCTTCCTGAGGCTCTTCGGTGAGAGCGACTTCGTGGTTCGCCTTCAGGCCACACTGTTTGGGGCACTTACCGTGCTTCTGACCTACAAACTTGGAGAGGTCCTGTGGACGAGGAGGGAGGGAGTCATCGGGGCCTTCCTGTTGGCCGTGAGTGCGTATCATATCCGTTACTCGCAGGAAGCAAGGCACTATAGTCTGATGGTCTTCCTGGCCGTCCTCTCCCTCATCTTCCTCCTCAAGGCGCTCAAAGAGGACAGGAAAGGAATGTGGCTTCTCTTTGCCGTCTGCACCAGCCTGAACCTGTACACCCACTACTACGCCTTCCTGATCTTGCCCAGCGAACTCGCCTTCGCGGCCTGGGTGATTGTGGACAACTGGCGGTCGCGCAGGAGTCAACCTTTACGTGCTGGCCTCCATAGCGGGGCGCCGGTCAACTCCAGTCACCAACCCACTGAGAAAGAGACCCCATTGGCATCCGCAGACGTCATAGCTCCCGACTCCCGGCCATCACCGACGCCCAGGTGCCAGGCTCTCCATCTCGTCGCGGTTCTGGCCCTGGTGGGCGTTTCCTATCTGCCCTGGTTGCCTTTCCTGAGGCAACAGCTGTTCGGCGGATACATCGAGTTTGGCGGCGTGGGCTTAGGAGAACTCCCTCGCACCGAGCTCTCTCTACAGTTCTTCGAGGAGGTCCTTCAACGCTACACCGGCTGGGGTGGAATATTCCTCGTTCTCTTCGTGGCCCTGTTCGCTCTGGGCCTGGCGAGCTGCAAAACCCGGTACCTCCTCCTCTTCGGGCTTTGGATAACCATACCTTTCCTGTTTCCCTTCGTAGTCAGGTCCAGCCACTTCTTCGCGACCAGGTACGCCATATACGTCGTCCCCGCCCTGCTTCTGGTGCTGGCCAGGGGAATGGCGCGTCTGAGCGATCTGTTGGTTCAAAGGCTGCCTGTGGCAACGAGTGATCAGGGATGGCGACTGGCCCTAGACTCGCTTCTTGCCGTGGGCGTATTTGGAGCGCTCAGCCTGGCCCCCGTCAGGGACTATTACCTTACCCAGAAAACCGATTATCGAGGCGCGGCCCGATACCTCGCCAGCCAGGTGTCCACGGGCGACATCGTGCTTGCGGACGGCGAAGGCTATCTGTACAAAGATAGCACTACTGTGAAGCGGAACCTGTCGTACTACATGGCCCGCTCGGGGGTGGCGGAGACGCGCATCCTGGCGGTTGAGCCGGGTCTTGCCGAGGTCGTGGCTCGGGTGGCTCCTCCCCATGAGGGGGAAGTATGGGCCGTCTTGCTGCACAGGGGCGACTTCGCCACTGCTGGGTCGGGTGAAGTGGTCTCCACCACGCCGTTTGGAGGACTGTCGGTGGTGCGACTGCGTCAACCATCGGGGGATATGGATCAGGACACGGTGGTGATGCTGCATGCATTGACAGAGCTCCTGCGCGCGCCTGACGCTCACTTCAACATACATCTGGCTCTGGCCGAGTTCTACGCT
>DATEXS010000374.1:0-2177 GCA_035256725.1 Anaerolineae bacterium | reverse complement strand
ATCCCGGGGACACTGTTGATAATGAAGCGGGGATCATCGTAGACCCCGCTCTTGCGACCCAGGTCGCACGGATCGTGATAAGTCACGACCCAGTCCAACTCGTTCAGCTCGATTTGGCCTTGCCGAATGAGTCTGGCCAGCAGCTCACTGGCGTGGAGCACCTCAAAGCCAAGGCCATCGTTGACGTATTGGGGATAGATGTGATTCCAGGTGTAATAACAGGAGGGGCATGTGGTCACCAGGTACTTGGGCTCCACAGCCCTGGCCTGGTCGATATTGTGCCGCGCCAAGTCGGCGACCTCCGTTTCCAAACCGGCACCGTAGAGCGGGTAGCCACAGCACCACTCGTCGCCGCCCAGGTTGGTGTAGGTCACTCCCGCTTGCTCCAGAATCTGGACGAAGGACTGGGGGATGCTGTAGGCCATGGGGTACATAGCACTTACGCAACCAGCGAACAGAAGGACTTCGGCCCGCCCTCTGCGGACATCTCGCAGCTGTTCGGGCACAGGCTCCAAGTTCTCGCTCCAGATGAGGCGGCTCGCGTTGTCCTCGTGCAGGATATTGTGAGTCGTCTCGACAGACTCCTTCAACTGGGGCAACAGGGCAGGCAACTCCAGCCCTTCCGCGATGGCCCACCGGCGGAGGTGCAACATCGTGTCGCTAGTGATGATGCCGCGGGGACAGCGCACGGTGCAGGCGTAGCACTGGGTGCATAGCCAAAAGGTGCGGCAGTTCACCAGTTCATCTCTCATGCCCATGCGCATCAAGCGCCAAAGCTCTCGCGGGGCATAGTCCATCAAGTGGCCGGACGGGCAGGAGACACTACAACTGCCACACTGGATGCAGGTCAGCATCTTGCGCCAATCCGGATCGATCTGCTTGATGAGCTCACGATCCATCTCATCCAGAGCTAGAACTCTCTGCTCGGCCATACTCCAACACTCCTCATCTAAACAGCGATAATGCACCGTCAGCTACGGCACTCCCCCGCTTCTGAGGGGGAGCCCCGAGACTCAAGCCGGGACTAGAACGCTTCTTCGGAGCCCTGGCTCAGGAAGCGCTCCAAGGTCTTCAGCAGTACATCCCGCTGCACCGGTTTCGAGAGCCAGCCGTCAATGGGGATATGCTCGTCGTCAGGGAATTCCGCGGCATAAGGGCTGGTGGCGATGGACGAAACCATGATGATGGGCACTTGATCCAGCGCCGGGTCCCCCTTGATCTCGCGCGCGACGTCCAGGCCTTCTAGAGTGGTAGCCATCATAACGTCCAACAACACCACGTCGGCCGATCCAGCCTCGCGCAGCGTCCGCAACGCCCGATCGCCGCTTTCTGCTATGACGACTTCGTGCCCCTCACCTTCCAGCATTCTGCGCATGATCACTTGGAAGTCAACGTCATCATCTACTACGAGTATTCTGGCCATTTGTCCCTCCCCGCCTTCGGACCAGCAGCCCAGACAATCTCTTGCCGCCGGGAGAAGGCTATGCTCTGCCACCCATAATTGTACATCAATAAGGTCAAGATTTCATGCAGACCTGGTTCAGGGGACTAGCCGGTGCGAGTACAACCTTCATTCAGGCCAGTAGGAGCGTCGACGACCCACCGCGGTGTGTGCAGGCGTGGCCCACGTGGGCATTCGGGACGGTGCCCCAGCGAGACTCTCACCCTGCGGAAGGGGTTTGGAGGACGAAGCGCCGCAATCACGTTTGGAGGCACTGTACCCCCTTTGTTGTTTCTGAGAGCGGCGGAACAAGGGAAGACTTGCCTGACGGTCGGCATGTTCACGGAGGGTTCACTCGGAACACCCTCAAGGCCTTCCTGGCTGCGCGTGCCCGTACGACCAAGGCCCCAATACCACTAGAATGTGACTCTGCGCGCCGCAACCAGACCGCGACGCGCCGGCCAGCCGCCAGGAGCCCTCCTGGGTCATGCCCGACGGGTGAACCTAGTAACCTCTCCCGTAGGCTACGACCTACGGGAGAGGCGCAACGCTATCGTGCCGGTGATGCCACCACCAGCAACTCCGTTTCCCCCCTTACTGTCTTTCTTTGACCAGTTGCTCGACCACGGAGGGGTCGGCGAGGGTGGTGGTATCGCCGAGTTCTTCTCTGCCTTCGGCGATAGCTTTGAGGATACGTCTCATGATTTTACCGGATCTAGTTTTGGGCAGGGCATCG
>DATEXS010000373.1:0-4878 GCA_035256725.1 Anaerolineae bacterium | reverse complement strand
ACTCTCGATGGGGAACTGGCTCTGGAAACCGAATGGGGCAATACGATGCTACGAAGCGGAGAGATGGCCGTGATCCCCAAGTCGGTGACTCACCGCTGTGGCTCGCTGGCAAGGACCACAGCTCTGGTCTTCGAGAGGAGGGTCTTCTCCAACAGACAGAATGGACAACGCAGGTTGTTCGTGATTGAAGGCGCCGGTGAGATCAAGCCCGTAAGCATCGGCGCCGAGAGCCTGCTCCTCGGAGAGCCCTCCGTGGCGCGCCAACTGACCAACGTCGACGATCTGGTGCTATCTGTTATCCGGTTCCAGGGTGAGGGACAGGAACGCATCTGCCACACCGGCAGCGAGCTTCTGCTGGTGCAGAAGGACAGCCTGATCCTGGAAGCCGAACTCGGCACCATCAACCTGGGCATGGGCGAACTAGCGGTCGTTCCTACGGGTGTTACCTACCGAGTGCAGGCTCCTGCTGGCGCGGTGGTTCTCCTCGCCGCCAAGAGCGGGACCCCCGAAACGTAGGATGGACTGGAGGACGGCGATACCTTGGCAGAGTTAGTGTTCCTCAAGCTGGGGGGGTCCCTGATCACGGACAAGCGAACTCCCCAGATGGCGAGGGACGAGGTGATTCAGAGGGTCGGCAGGGAGATACGCGAGGCCCTAGATGAATCCGCGGGGCTCCAACTGCTCCTCGGCCATGGCAGCGGTTCCTTTGGCCACCCCACCGCCGAGAAGTACAGTGTCCAGGAAGGATTGGCAGGAAGCGACGACTGGTGGGGCTATGCCGAGACGGCGGCTATGGCCGGGCGCTTGAACCGCCTGGTCACCGAGATGTTGCTCGGTCAAGGGATACCGGCCCTCCCGCTTCAGCCTTCCGCGTCAGCGTTATGCCATGATGGCAGGCTGGTCCACCTCGACGTCGCTCCGCTCCAGGAGGCCTTGAAAAGAGGCCTCGTCCCGGTTGTCTACGGCGACGTGTCTTTCGACACCGTACGGGGCAGTGCCGTCATCTCTACCGAAGAAATCTTCGCCTATGTGGCCCCCTGTCTCCAGCCTTCCAGGGTGATCCTGGCTGCACACGTGGATGGCGTCTTCACCGCGGATCCTCTGCGCGCCGCCGGCACCAGACTCCTCCCAGACATCTCGGTGTCCCACTTCGGCGATCTAGAGTCCATGCTCGACGCCTCCGCCAATACTGACGTGACAGGTGGCATGCTGGGCAAGGTGCGAGCCATGTGCCGTCTGATCCAGAACCAGCCTGAGCTTACGGCGCGCATCATCTCCGGAGAGAGAGCTGGCTCGATCAAGAAGGCCCTGCTCGATCCCGACATAGAGCAGGGAACGCTGATTCACATCTAATGGCGGCTAGGCTTTTAGGCCCGGTACCGCAAACCTGGCCTGTCTGGCCCAAGGTGAGGGCTCTTCATGCTGGTCATAGATGGTTCCTACGGCGAGGGTGGCGGGGCAGTGCTGCGCAACTCCCTGTCCCTCTCCGCTGTGCTTGGCCAAGAGACAAGGATCGAGAACATCCGTGCCAGGCGTCGCAATCCGGGTCTCCAGGCCCAGCACTTGACCGCGGTTCGGGCCCTGAGCGCGGCCTGCAGGGCCGAGTTGGAGGGTGCAGAGCTGGGATCGCTGAGCTTGACCTTCCGCCCGCGATCCGGGCCCCGGAGTGGGGAGTACGCCTGGGACGTAGCTGAGGCCCGCCAGGGGGGGAGCGCTGGCGCCACTAGCCTGGTCTTCCAGGCACTGGCGGTACCCCTTCTTTCCGCCGAGGGCGACTCCACACTGATACTGCGGGGTGGCACCCACGTTTCCTGGAGCCCCCCCTTCCACTATCTCCAATCGGTCTACCTGCCGACGCTGCGACAAATGGGAGCGGAGGCGCAGGTCGACATCGAGCGGTGGGGCTGGTATCCCATGGGCGGCGGCTTGATGACAGCGCTGATCGCTGGCCTGGCCCGCGATTTCTCCTCCCTGGAAGGGATCTCCGTAAACCGTCGCGGCCCACTGAAAAGACTATCCGGCATCTCGGCCACCTCGAACTTGCCCGGACACATCGCCCAACGGCAGAAGGCCCAGGCCGAGAAGGCACTGGGCGCTGAAGGCCTGGAGGCGCACATAGAACTTTTCGACGCGCCTGCCCAAGGCCAGGGGACCGTGGTCTTCCTCGTCGCTGAGTTTGAGAAGGCGAGGGCAGGGTTCACTGCTCTGGGCAGAAAAGGCAAACCGGCGGAGAAAGTGGCCGATGAGGCCTGTCAGCAGTTCCTTCGATACTACCATAGTGGAGCTGCTCTCGATCAGCACCTGGCTGACCAACTGGTCATACCGCTGTCCCTGGCCAAAGGACCCTCATCCTTCACCACCTGTAGGATCACCCAACATCTGCTGACCAACGCCTGGATTGTGGAGCAATTCCTGGGCCAGTGCGTGAACATCAAGGGCGCTGAAGGCGAGGCGGGGGAAGTGAGCATAGTGGGACGGGCGCATGTTTGAGATCATCTTCCTGGGCACCTCGGCCTCAGCCCCTTCGGTGAGCAGAAACCTGAGTGCCAGCATAGTACTCCATAAGCACTACCGCTTCCTCATCGACTGCGGGGAAGGCACTCAGCGACAACTGCTGAAGAGCGGACTGGGTTTCAAGAGGCTGCAACGTATCCTGCTCACCCACGGGCATCTGGACCATATCCTGGGATTAGGGGGGCTGGTATCCACCTTCAGCCGATGGGAGGCCGTGGAATCGTTGGAGATCTACGGCGGCAGGTGGGCCTTGGACAGGGTGCAGGACCTGATCCTTGGCGTCGTCCTCCGAGGTGCCACACCCCCCATAGATCTCGAGTTCATCGAACTGTCTCCCGGCGTGATTCTGAAAGATGAGAATTTCATCCTTTCCTGCTTCCCGGTCACCCACCGCGGCCCCGGATGCTTCGGCTTCACCTTTGAGGAAAGCAGCAGGCGCCCGTTTCTGGTGGATCAGGCTGAGAGGCTCGGTGTACCCGCGGGCCAGGAACGAAAGAGGTTGGTGGAAGGAGAGGCGATTACCCTGGCCGATGGGACCGTGGTACACCCAGACCAGGTTCTGGGACCACCCAGGGCGGGAACGAAGCTCGCCTACGTGGGGGATGCTGCCCAGACCGACGATCTGATCCCATACGCCCTGGGGGCCGATGGGCTGGTCATTGAGGCCACCTATCTGTCCGCCCAGGCAGAACTCGCCCGGGAGTACGGTCACCTGACTGCGGTACAGGCAGCGTCCCTGGCCAGGGAGGCAGGGGTGGGCACCCTCTTCCTGAACCACGTGTCCCGCCGCTACTCCACCCAGGACGTGTTGAAAGAGGCACTGACTATCTTCCCTGATACCGTGGTAGTCAGGGACCTGGACAGGTTCGAGGTCAGAAAAAAGGACTGAGTCAGGGGAAGGGGCCACCTCTCCCCTAGAGCCACTGTCGCCCCACCGCCGCGCCCGCGGCGTGGCCCGACCTGGGATCGGTCGAGGAGGGCCAACGCTTATGACCGGATTACGACCTGATTTGGACCTCGCTTTGACCCTGCTGAGGTACGATAGCCAGGAGCGTCGTGATCACTGGTCTTGATGCTCTGACCCAGATGTGCTAGAATTGTGGGGCAAATTCGAAGAGGAGGAGCGTGGGCCATGGACATCGGCGGTTACAGATTCCCGGACGAGCTCTACTACGACAAAAAGCACGGTTGGGCAGCGGTGGAGGGAGACGCGGTCACTCAAGGTGTGACCGTATTCGCCCAGAAGATATCCAAGGAGATAGTGTACGTCGAAGTGCCCAGGTCAGGCCGCAAGGTCGAGCAGGGCCAGACGTTCATGTCCATGGAGTCGGGCAAGTGGGTCGGCCGCATCGCCGCTATGGTGAGCGGCACACTGTCGCAGGCCAACGAGGAGCTGGAGTGGGATGTAGCTCCCATCAACGAAGATCCCTTTGGGGAAGGTTGGCTGGCCAAGATCGAGGCCTCAGACCTCGGTGAGCTTAATAACCTTATGAAGACCTCCGACGCCGAGTTCAAGTCCTTCATAGAGTCGGAGATAGAGAAGTTCAAAGACATCCTCCAGTAGGCGCGGTTCGCCACTTTGACCTTCCGCTTTCCTGCACCGGGTCTGAGAGACCGTCGACACACGGAAGACCCCGGCAGTTAGTTGCCCAGGGTGGACATCTCTCCCCTTCGCCGTGTGCTTGCCTTGGTTGCACGATTGGCGCAACCCAAGACGTTGGGGCGAGGTTGCCCAGGGCACTCTATGGTGCATAGAAGAAGGATGGCATCGTTGAAGAGGCCAGCGTCTGTACTGTGCATAGTAGCAGTGGCAGTGAGCCTCGTGGCCGCCTTGATGCTGGTCTCCCGATGGGCGTACCCAATCTCGGGACGACCGTCGGGAGAACCTGAGCTCGGCTCGTGGTACGTCGACGTGGAGCGCTACAACCAGGGAGTCCATGGCGGCCTGGACTGCTCCTTGTGCCACACGTCCATAGACCTCGACCAGCACCCGACCCCTGACAACCTTGACCAGAACGCCACGGAACTATTCGACTATCAGGCATGCGCCGGTTGTCATCCCCAGGAGTACGAATACTACCAACTCGGGGTGCATGCCGAGATCCTGGCGGGAGCCAGACCAACAGAGAGCGAGTACCCCGCCCCCACCTGCGGCCACTGCCACGATCCTCACTACCGCCAGGTGTTGTCGCGCCTGGAGGTTATCGATGCCCAGGTCAGCATCTGCGGGCAGTGCCACCCCTCGGAGTTGGAGAGCTACCTGGAGGACTACCACGGGAAGACGGCGGTGGACCTGGACTTCGCAGACTCAGCCTCTTGCGCCGACTGCCATGGCTCGCATCAGGTGGTGGCCCTGGACCAACC
>DATEXS010000372.1:0-5081 GCA_035256725.1 Anaerolineae bacterium | reverse complement strand
GCCCAGAGCCCGCCGAGGCGCGCGAACCTGGCTTGGTCTGCGCTCAGGGCTGCTGGAGACGAAGCAGGGCCACTGCCTCCACATGGTACGTCTGTGGAGACATGTCTACCGGCTGCACCTCAGCCAATTCGTAGCCAGCTTGAACCATCCTACCGACGTCGCGGGCCAGTGTTGCTGGGTCGCAGGACACATAGATCACTCTGGCAGGAGCCTTGTCAATCACCGCGGCGAGAGCTTCTTTGCTGACCCCTCTCCTGGGCGGATCGAGGAGCACCAGGTCGACCTCTTCTTCCACTGTGGCCACCAACTCCTCAACATCGCCCTGCAGGAAACGGACCTTGGGCATACCCTGGGAGTTGAATATGGCATCCCCTATGGCTGCCTCGCTCGAGTCAATCCCCACGACTTTGTCTACTCGGTCTGCCAGGTTCAGCCCCAAGGTGCCCACGCCGCAGTACAAGTCGAGCAGGAGTTCATCCCCCCGGGGGTCGGCGTACTGGATCACAGTGGACAGTAGTCTCTCCGTCTGCGCGGTGTTGACCTGGAAGAAGCTGGTGGCAGAAACGCGCAGGGACGTGCCGCCCACCACCTCTGTGATGTGGGGGCTGCCCACGTAGGTGACCGGCGTGCCGTCTCCCAGCAGCAAGACGCAAGAGACTGGTAGATCGACATCCACCTCGGGCAGCTCATCTCTAGCTGTCTCCAAGATGACCAGTTGCTCCTCTGAGGTGGTGCTGGCGCGAAGGGTCACGGTCTCCAAGCCCGGGAAGTCCACCTCCAGGGCGGACCACATGTCCCACACCAGCGGATGCATAATGTGGCACTCGCCGATAGGCAGGACCTGCCGATCCGTGGCGCTGATGAAACCGAGGCGTCCTTCTTCGTCGAGGTGCAACTGGGCGTTGTTGCGATAGTACCACGGTTCCGCCGTGGCCAGGGTGCTCCTCGTCACCACGTTGGGCAGGTGGCCAATCCTTGCCAACTGTGACGCCAGGATCTCTTCACGCAGGGTCAGTTGACGCTCATAGGAAATGTGTTGCCATTGGCAACCGCCGCAGGTGCCAAAATGGGGGCAGAGGGGCTCGATTCGATCGGGGGAAGGCTTGATGACCTCAATGAGCCAAGCTCTGGAGTAGGCGCCTTTCTCCTCCACGAGTTCGACCAGGATTTCTTCTCCAGGGATAGCATAGGGAACGAACACAACCTTGCCATCGTGGCGGGCCACCGCATCACCGCCGTGGGCCATTCCTGTCACTTCCACTCGAATGGTACTCATCGCCGTGCTGACAGGGCGCAAGGGGAGCCAGGGTGGTCAGGTCTGGCTTGCGCCAATGTTGTGCTGGAGCTCATCTGCGGTTGCGCCTTACAAAGTCCTCCATCCGTCCCAGGGCCTCTTCGATCTGCACCAGGGACGTGGCGTATGCACACCGGACGAATCCTTCGCCGCACTCCCCAAAGGCGGTGCCGGGAATCACGGCTACCTTCTGCTCGCTGAGGAGTCCTTCCGAGAACTCTTCGGAGCTCAACGAGGTGTTGCGGATGGAGGGGAAGGTGTAGAAAGCGCCCTTGGGCTCGACACAGGGCATCCCGATGGTATTGAGACCGTCCACGATGACGCGCCGTCGCTGGTCGTATTCCCTGAGCATCTCTTGCACGGCCTCTTCTCCATGCCGCAAAGCCTCGATTCCCGCAATCTGGGCGGTGATAGGCGCGCACATGATGATGTACTGGTGCGCTTTGCGCATGCCACCAAGTATCTCTGCTGGCGCCGCCGCGTAGCCTAGCCGCCATCCCGTCATAGCATAGGACTTGGAGAATCCTCCCAAGAGGATCGTTCTCTCTTTCATCCCAGGCAGGGTTGGGAAGCAGACGTGCTCCACTCCATACACCAGGCGATCGTAGATCTCGTCCGAGAGCACGAGAAAGTCATTCTTCTCGGCCACCTCGGCTATCTCTGTGAGTCGTTCCCTGCTCATTACCGCGCCGGTAGGGTTGTTGGGATAGCCGATGAGCAGTGCCTTCGTTCTGGGGGTAACGGCTCGCTCTATGTCGGCGCCGGTGATCTGGAAACCGTTCTCTACTTTGGCCTCGACAGTGATGGGGGTCCCGCCGGCAAGGATCACACCAGGCCGGTAGGAGACGAAGCAAGGTTCGGGCACGATGACCTCGTCGCCCGGATCAACGACGCTCAGCAGAGCAAGGTACAAGGCCTCGGAGACGCCGACGGTGATCAGCAACTCCTCGGAGGGATCATAGTGAACACCATAGAGGTTCTCCAGATATGCCGACAGCTCCTCTCTGAGCTCCATCAGGCCCGCGTTGGATGTATAAGATGTCTCTCCTCTCTGTAGAGACTGAATGCCTGCCTGCGTGATGCTGGCGGGGGTCACAAAATCGGGCTCGCCCACTCCCAGCGAGATCACATCGTCCATGGTGGCGATGATGTCGAAGAACATCCTGATCCCAGAAGGCGGTACAGAGCGTATTCTTTCCGCTAGGACTTCTCTCATTATGCTCCTCTCTCCTACTGGTCTGCCGCCCCGGCAGCCAGTTGTGCTATCGTCCACTCATCGGCTGGCTTGTCGTAAGCCAACTCGAAATCCTCACCCTCGGTCGTCATGACGCGGAAATGGAGCACCGAAGGGCTTATCCATCTCTTGACCACTTCCTCGACCACATACAATTGGCCCAGAAAGTGAAAGGAGACGGGTCGCTCGGCAAACCGGGCGCCCGAATAACACTCGACTTGTGCGCCTTTCTCCATCTGTGCTCAACCTAGGTCCAGCGTGGAGTCATCGCCCAGGTCCACACGGCGCGGACGGCCCCTTATCTCAGCGCGGTCGCCAACGAGCGACTGCTCCACGATAGCGTTGTTGAGGTGAGCACCCTCGTCGATGATCGCGTCGCTGACGATAGAGCGAGTCACTCTCGCACCGTCGGCCACAGAAACGTAGGGGCCAATGATGGAATCCTCGATGGAGGCGGAGGAAGCGATGTGGACGGGCGGTATGATGACGGAGTTTATGGACTCGCCCTGCGGACCCCCCCACTTGTCGAGCAGGTAGCGATTGGCCGCCAGCAACGTCTCCGGTTTGCCGCAGTCAGCCCAGACTTCGACGGTCCCAGTTTGCAGCTTGGCTCCCCGGTCTACCATCAACTGCAGGGCATCGGCCAGATAGTACTCTCCCTTGGTCTTGATGCCGCCCGAGAGTACCGCTTCTATGCATTGCAGCAGCAGGGCGGAGTTTCTTATGTAGTAGAGGCCCACGATGGCCAGATTGGAGACGGGAGTCTCGGGCTTCTCCACGAACCCAGTGATGTAGCCCTCCTCCACAGTCACCACCCCGAAGCGCCTCGGATCCGATACCTCTTTCACAAAGACGACCCCATCGGAAGACACTCGCTCGAGGTAACTGAGATCCGCTTCGAAAATGGTGTCCACAAAGACGATGAAGACGTTGCCCAGCAGGTATTCCTTGGCCAGGTAGAGGGCGTGGGCCTGACCCTTCAACTCCTTCTGTTCGACGTACCTGGCAGGGAAATGGTAGTGAGTTGCGACATACTCCCTGACCTGTTCGCCCAGGTGTCCGATGATGAAGACCACTTCCTCGATGTCCAAAGCCGCCAGCTGGTCTAGAACATGGTCCAGCACGGTCCTTCCGGCCACCTGCAACAGTGGCTTTGGCTTCGTGTGGGTGTGCGGCCTCAGTCTGGTTCCCAGCCCGGCCATGGGAATGATGATTCTCATCCTTTTCCTGCCTTTGCCCTGTTCTTCGCGGAAGACCGAGAGGTCCCTCCCCCGACAGCTATCGACCAGCAGACAGCAGAGCCTCGTACAGTCGCACAACCTGATCGATGTTCCGTTGAAGGGAGTATCGCGTTACGACCCTGCGACGGGCCCTTCTACCCAGGGATCGCCGAAACTCGGGATTCTCCACCAGGAGCTTCAATGCCAGATCAAGCTGGCCGCGGAGGTTCTTGGGATCGATGGCAATGCCCGCGCCCTCCAGGGCCTCCCCATCGCTCCCCACATCAGTGGCAATGGTGGCCATCCCGCAGGCCATGGCTTCAAGCATGGCGATGGACAGGCCTTCGACCTCAGAGGGCAGCACGAACACGTCCCCTGCCTGTAGGATGCGCAGGAGCGCTTGTGAGTCATGGACTAACCCGGTGAATAGAGCGCTGTTGCCCTCGTGCCGTCTTCGCAATCTGTCATACTCGACCCCGTTTCCGACGATCACCGCCTTGCAGTTAATCTCCGGATCCAGGGTGCGGAAAACATCCAGGAGGGTGCCTACGTTCTTCTCGGGGTCAAGCCGCCCGCAGTATACCAACAGAAGATCGGCTCCTATCTCCTGCTTATACCTGGACGGGCCGGGCCGGAAGTAGCCGGTGTCTACGCCGTTAGGAATAACGTGAATGTGCTCGCCAGGAACCCCACACCTGGTCAGAATCTCCTTTTGTTCGTGCGAGAAGATGACTATGGCGTCGTACCTGGCAAGAGCAAAGGACCACAGGCGGTAGAGCGAGCGGCTGGCCACGCCCCAGAGGCGCGAACGGCGGTCATAGGGGGCATGGAAGGTAGCCACGATGGGAATCCCCAACCTGTGGCACAGTACCGGGAGGGAGAAATCCAGGTTGGAGAAGGAGAGGGAGACGTGAGCTACTTGCGCTCCCTCGGCGATCAGGGCCTTCTCTATCTTGCCCAACGAGGCGGGCGAGGAGATGAGGTCGTGGTCCCACAGGCTGAAGGCCCTCAAGCCTGTTGCGCTGCGGGGCCGTTGCTCCCCCTCTCCGCGGGGACCGTGATGGAAAAAGGTGACCTGAGCGCCCCGAGCCTCCAATCCCTCGATGAGTTGATGGGAATATCTGACCAGGCCATTGCCGCGCTTTCTGGTGTTGTGTCCGAACCAGGCGACTCTCATATGCTTGATGCTGTAACTCGCCTCGTGGGCTGTAGGTGGCAAGACCGGTCGATTATATCACCGGGAGAGCGAAGCAGCAAGGGCTGTGCGAGGAAGGTGACCAGAGGGGATGATGTTGGCGATGTACAGCCCGGTGGTTGGAAGCCCTCATCCCCA
>DATEXS010000371.1:0-29424 GCA_035256725.1 Anaerolineae bacterium | reverse complement strand
GCGGGACGTTTGCACACGCAATACAATCTTATGCAGGAGCTGAGGAAGATTCACCGCGTGGTCAAGAAGCAGATGGCGGAAGCGCCCCAGGAGACCTTGCTGGTGCTCGATGCCAGCACGGGACAGAATGCATTGTCCCAGGCGAGGTACTTCAAGGACGCAGTCGAAGTCAATGGGGTGTTCTTGGCCAAGCTAGATGGGACGGCCAAGGGCGGCATCGTCTTCGCGATTGCGAGTGAGTTGGGGATCCCCATCCGGTACGTGGGAACTGGCGAGGACCTGGACGATGTAGCCGAGTTCGACCCGCAACGGTTCGTGGCGGCCCTGTTTGAGGATTCGTCAAAGCGTGACTAGCATACTCATCATGGTGGAGGCCCACAAATGGAGAACATCGAAGATCGCTTGGAACATCTGCAATACCGCGTAGGCAAGATCAAGGAGGGCCTTTGACCTCGCCGGCAAGGAAGAGGAGATACAGGAGCTGGAAAAGGAGCTGATGCGGGCCGACCTGTGGTCGGACCAGAGGGAGGCCCAGGAAGCTGGCCGTCGTCTGGCTTCGTTGCAGGAGCAGGTCCAGGAATGGAATGCGCTGGATCGCAGGACCAGGGATCTACGCGAACTCGTGGATCTGGCGGAGCAGGAGGGTGACGAAGCGCTCTTCGCAGAGATAGAGTCGGACGCGGAGCATCTGGTGGAGGATTTTGACCGATCTGAGTTCCGCTTGCTCTTCCAGGGCGAGTACGACGCGAATGATGTGCTGCTCGCCATATATGCAGGGGCCGGCGGCACCGACTCGCAAGAGTGGGTGGAGAGACTCCTTCGTATGTACCTCAAATGGGCCGACAGCCGCGGCTTCAAGGCCCGCGTTATTGACAGCTCCCCTGGCGAGGAGGCGGGTTTCAAGAGTGTGACGGTGGAGATAGCAGGGCCGTACGCCTACGGCTACTTAAGGGCAGAGAAGGGCGTGCACAGGTTGGTGCGGCTCTCTCCGTTCGACGCTGCCCATCGTCGCCACACTTCATTTGCCATGGTAGAAGTGCTGCCGGCCATTGACGATGCAGTGGACGTAAACATCGATCCCAACGATCTCAGGATCGATACCTTCCGCTCCAGCAGCGCCGGGGGTCAACACGTTAACAAGACGGATTCGGCGGTGCGCATCGTCCACATTCCCACAGGCATCGTCGCCACTTGCCAGAACGAGCGCTCACAGGCTCAGAATCGCGCAACGGCGATGAGGGTGCTGCGCGCTCGGCTCGTTGAACGCCAGATGGAGGAGCTAGAGAACGAGCAGGTCCGGCTCAAGGGGCAGCACGTCTCAGTGGAGTGGGGCAACCAGATACGTTCCTACGTCATGCATCCCTACACTATGGTGAAGGACCATCGCACTGGCCATGAGCGGGGAGATGTGGAAGGCGTGCTTAACGGCGATATCGACGACTTCATCGAGATCTATCTAAGGTCCACCATCGAGGAACTCCAGGTGGGCAAGGGGCAATAGCGCCGGGGCTGCCCGCCGCAGTTCGGGGTGCATGCCAGGGGGCGCTCCATTCGTGGTGGAGGCAGTTGCCGCGGGCACGCTGCAATCCTCTGGCGGTTGCACTCCGGCCAGCGAGACGGCCCAGCAATCTTGCGGGCGTACCGTTATCGCCGTCTTGGGCAAAGGCAATCCTGGGTGGGTCTAAAGGGTCACAGTCCCTGTGGAGACAAAGGGCTTGGGTCGCCTGAGTTGGCTTAGGTGGGGCAGCTTTGTGAAGCAGCGGATGGGTAAGGGGCTCATCCTAGTCATCGCCGCTACCATCATGTCGGGGCTGGTGGGTTGCGCAAGCTGGTGGAAGTCGGAGAACGAGCTGATACGGAGAGCGGTCATCGAGCACGAGCTAGACCAGTCCGGCTTACACGTTGACGACGTGATTGTCCGGCTGTCTCCAGGGGAGTTTCGGGCCGATTTCGGACACGGCAGCAGGATGGTGTGGCTGGTGAGCAATCCGTTGCAGAGGCGGTACCGGGAGGGGGAGTATTTCCGGCTGCGTGACCCCGAGCGCTCGTACCTTTTCCTCCAAGAGATTCGATACGAAGAGTCGCGGGCGCGAGCCAAAGTGACCACCGTTCTCGATGCAGCATCCACCGGGGCGGTGACCAAGGAGGTCAGCCTCAGCAGAACTGCGACTGGATGGGAGGTCACTTCGGAGAGGCCAGAGGACGGCACCTGACCGGGTGCAATGAGTAATCCTCCAGGTGGTGGCGAAGGGGAGGCTGGAGGTACTTCGGCGTCAGCATGGCTTCGGCCTGAGCATCTTGCTCGGCAGGCGCAGCATTGCGGGGGGTGGACCACGAAACGCATCGACCAGGAGGCACATGCGCCATGACGACACTACTTCTGCGCAACGCAGCTGTCGTCGTCACCATGGACGAGAACCGGCGCGAAATAGAAGACGGTGGCGTTTTCATTAGGGGTCACCTCATTGAGGCTGTGGGGCGCACCGCTGAGTTGCCTAGCTCGGCCGACCAAGTCCTTGATCTTCGCGGCAAGGTGGTGCTGCCGGGATTGGTGAACACTCATCATCATCTCTACCAGACTCTGACCCGCTGCCTGCCCGCGGCTCAGGATGCGCCGCTATTTTCGTGGTTGCAGACACTGTACCCGATCTGGGCCAGGCTGACGCCCGAGGCGGTGTATGTTAGTGCCCTCGTGGGCCTGGCAGAACTTGTGCTGACCGGATGCACGACCACGGTAGACCAGCTCTATCTGTTTCCAAACGGGTCGAGGGTGGACGATGAGATCCGGGCCGCCAGCGAGCTGGGCGTGAGGTTCCACCCCTGTCGTGGCAGCATGTCCTTGGGCGAGTCTGAAGGTGGGCTGCCGCCAGATGAGGTTGTGGAGGACGAGGAAACGATCCTGGCGGATTCGCGGCGCGTGATAGAGACTTTCCACGACCCAGCACGCCATTCTATGTGCAGGGTGATGGTCGCTCCATGTTCGCCCTTCTCGGTCACGCCAGAGCTGTTGAGGAGTTCCCGGGACCTGGCCAGGCAGTACGGCGTACACTGCCACACCCACGTGGCCGAAACCCTCGATGAGGAGGAATTCTGTCTGGAGAAGTATGGCCGTCGCCCGGTCGAGTATCTTGCTGATCTTGGATGGCTGGGGGACGACGTGTCCTACGCCCACGGAGTTCACCTGACAGAAAGCGAGATGGAGTTGTTCGCCGAAACCGGAACAGGAGTTGCGCACTGCCCGACCTCCAACATGAGACTCGGGTCGGGGATAGCCCCTGTGGCGCGGATGTTAGAGCTCGGGGTGAAGGTCGGGCTGGCGGTTGATGGGAGTGCCAGCAACGATTCCTCCCATATGTTGAATGAGGCCCGCATGGCTCTGATGCTTCAACGCGTGAGGCACGGCCCCGAAGCGCTGAGTGCCCGTCAGGTGCTGGAGATGGCCACCTTGGGGGGTGCCTCCCTGCTAGGGCGCGACGACATTGGCGCTCTAGCGCCAGGAAAAGCAGCGGATTTGATCGCTATCGACGTAGATCGGCTGGAGTACGCGGGAGCGGGAGACCTGGTGGCAGCGCTGCTGTTCTGCGCGCCGCCAACGGTGGACCTGAGTGTGGTCAATGGTCGAGTACTCGTGGACAACGGTCAACTGCAAGGTCTGGACCTGGAGGCTGTCCTGCACAGGCACAATGACCTGGCAGTCCGAATGTGGGAATAGGGGAACGAGCCACTAGCCTCGCCGGTCAGCCAAGCTCCTCACGGAAGAACGTAATCTCCTCCTCCTTGGCCATCCCTTCGGTGAGGATCTCTATCGAACTGATGCGGTGCATGGGGAAGATCACAGCTGCGCTGCCTTCCTTGAGGTATTGGACCGGCTTCCCGTCTTCACGGCGCGGATCTATCACCCTGATGTAGGAGTCTCCGGGGTCGGGGATGCGCTCTATTTCGGCCACTATGGGGTCTTCGTCTGCCAGATGCACAATCACCCTCTGGGCCATGGTGTTCTCCTCTGTCAGTAGTTGATTCTGGCGAGGACAACGGTCGTGTTGTCGTCACCCCCGCGCTCATTGGCCAGATCGATGAGCCGGTTGCAGGCCTCCTGGAGAGAGGGCGCTTCGTATATGACTTCCAACATCTCCTGGTCGGAGACGCTGCCCCACAGACCGTCGCTGCAGAGCAGGAGATAGCTTCCTTCAGCCAGGCGCTGGAGGTGAGCGTCGACCTCTAGCTCCGGGTCCTGCCCCAAGGCTCTGTAGAGAAAGTTGCGCTGGGGATGGCTCTGTGCCTCCTTCGGCGATATCTCGCCCAGCTCGACCAGCCTGCTCACCAGGGAGTGGTCCTTGGTGATCTGGGTTGCTTTGCCATCGGTAACATAATAAAGCCTGGTATCACCGACGTGGCCAGCGTAGGCGCTATGGTCCGCCACCAGCACGGCAGTGAGAGTGGTTCCTGCGTCAGACTCGATTTGGGAGACCGACTGGTTGGCGGAGATGATCGCCTCGGTGATGATCTCCTGGATGGGACGTCTTCCCATTTCCCTCGTCTCGTTCATCAAGATCGGCAGCAGCAGTTCCGTAATCAGAGCCCGTGCGGCTACGCGCACGGCGGTCGTACTCGCCTCCCGACCTCCCGCGTGGCCACCCAGCCCGTCTGCGACGATCAGAAGGGCCAGGGGGCTGGGCGGGTCACTAGTCCCGACCACGGCCTTCAGGGTGAGGAACGCGTCCTCGTTGATCTCGCGGGTTCTGCCGATGTCGGTAGCCTGCGCGACGTCAAGGGGACTAGCACATTGAAGCCTGTCTGGTGGTGACCCCTCGCGCGTCGGCGGGCGCTCAGAGCCGTTTTCCTTCTCCCGACGGAAGAGCTTGTTCCGAATACCCACTTGGTGTCTCGCAATCAGTTCTGAGAGCGCGTCCCCCGACTTGCTCAGTCGCCTTGTTCTGTGGGCAGCGCATAGACGGTATGATCTGTAGATCCTACGTAGACCAGACCGGCGCCGATGGCTGGCGAGGCAGTTATGGGGCCACCGGTCGGAAATCGCCAGCGCAGGTTTCCTGTCTCTCCGTCCAGGCTGTACAGATGACAATCCGCTGAGCCAACGTAGACCGTTCCGTTTGACACCCTGGGCGATGAGACCACCGATCCCTTCGTGGCGTATTTCCAGAGCAGCGTGCCGGTACGGGCATCCAGGGCGTAGAGGTGATGGTCGTTGGAACCGAAGTAGATGACGTTTCCGCTGACCCATGGTGAGGATATCACCCTGCCTTTGGTTCGGAAGCGCCATACTGGCCAACCGTTGTCCAGGTCCAGGGCGTACAGGGAGAAATCCGTGGACCCTACGTAGGCCATGTCGTGAGCCATCGTCGGCGTTGATTGTACAGCGCGATCGGTCTGGTATTTCCACCGCATTTCTCCGCTCTGTACGTCCACGGCATAGACGTTGCCATCATCAGAGCCGAAGATGACCAGCTCGCCGCTGACCACCGGCGAAGAACGCACAGGCCCCCCTCCATCGAAGCGCCACAGCTCCTGACCGGACTTGGCGCTGAGCGCGTAGACTCGATGGTCATCGGAGCCGAAGAAGACATGATCGTACCCCTCTTTGGGCGACGAGCGAATCTTCCCGTCCGTCGGACAGGTCCAGACTATGCGACCCGTTCGTGTGTAGACCGCATAGAGGATCTGATCCTCTGAACCGAAGAAAACCGTCTCGTTCCAGACACACGGAGAAGACACGATTCCGCCGTCGGTCGCGTATCGCCAGCGTTCCTCTCCAGTGCTGGCCTCCAGACAGTACATGCTCTTGTCGTACGAGCCGAAATAGACCGCGTTCTCGAATACCTGGGGACTGGAACGGATCTCGTGCTGGCAGACAAACGACCAGACAGGCGTTCTCTCCTCTCGAGACGGACGTGTGGGAGCCGTGCCTTGCGAGGTACCCAGGACTGCCAGAAGGTCCCGTCTCATCTCCTCTGCCGACGGATAGCGATCCTCAGCTTCGTAGGCCAAGGCGCGCATTACTACGGCCTCCATCTCAGGTGTCACGCTGGGATTGAAGTCCCGGATTGGATGTTCTTGGAAGGTGAAGGGAGGCTCTTTGCGGGGATCTCGACGCGTGAGTAGATGATGCAGCGTGGCTCCCAACGCGTATACGTCGCCCCTTGGTTCGGCAATGCCCCGGTATTGCTCGGGCGGGGAGTATCCTTCGGTGCCGATCATCGTGCCCCGCCTGCCTGATTGGAATACTTTGGCAATCCCGAAATCTATGAGCACGACTCGTTGATCTTCGTCTCTGATCATGATGTTGGAGGGCTTCATGTCGCGAAAGACTATGGGGCTTGGTTTATGGTTGTGCAGATAGTTGAGCACTTCGCAGGTCTGGATAGCCCAGTTTACTACGTTGTCCTGGGGCAGCGGATAGTCTATCTCGGCGAGCAGAGACTCAAGATCGGTGCCCTGGATGTACTCTATCACCAGGTAGACTCGGCGTTCCTGATGGAAGTAGTCGAATACCTTGGGTATGGCAACATGGCTCAGGCTGGCCAGTATGGTAGCTTCCCGCTGGAAAGTCTCCAAACTGATCCTGCTGGTGACGCTGTCCCTGATCGCGCTGATCATCTCCTTGACGGCCACGAGTTTCTCCACGGTGGGGAAGCGCAGATCCTTGGCGAGATAGACAGCTCCCATTCCCCCTTTGCTGAGGAACTTCCTGATCTCGTATCTCTGCTGCAGCACGTCGCCGGTTGACAGGAATTCATCGTCCCGACCACCGCTATCGGGGACGACACTGGGTCCTCGGTCCTCAGGCGGTGCGGGTGGGACGTCACTGGGAGGACCCGCAGGGGGTGGCGCCGACTCCCCTGGTGGCTGCGCGGTCTCGTCGGCGGGCTTCTGAGGCGGCTCTGCGGACTTCAGCCTGTCCAGGAGGCTTCTTTTCCTATCGTTCGCTGACATAGCAGGGGTACCATACTGGCAAGTTGCGCGGCGGATTTGTGCGTATTATATCATCCGGCGCTCGCGTCAGCAAAGGCTCACCGGCCCAAGTGTGCCGCTGGCGGTTGGTCGTCGAAAGCCGACCAGAGCGTCCCAGCGCACCCGGCGTGGAGCCTCATGTCGCTGTGCTGGGTTGCTCTGGAGTCTGATGCACTGCGAGGGTCGACAGGGTCCCAGTCGGACCCCGCGTCTCCGGGCGACCGCTGGTTGGCATTGCCGATGCTGGGCGGGTCCGGACGGGCGCTTGATCCAGCAGTCCCCTTGAACCCCGTAGCGAAGCCGAGCCCGGCCTTGAGTTGGCCAGGCTCGACATCAAGAGCTGGGGGAGGAGGATTCGAACCCCCGCTTACTGATCCAGAGTCAGCTGTCCTACCACTAGACAATCCCCCAACTATCGTTCTGATTGTATCATACCCGGTCGTCATTGACAAGCTTGAGGAGGGCGGCCTCGGCCTTCCGGAGGCGCGCTAGCGTGCGTTCCCGTCCGAGAATGCTGAGGGTCCCGAACAGCGGGGGAGCAACCTGCTTGCCGGTGATCGCAACGCGGATGATGCCAAACAACTGACCTGCTTTCAGTCCCAGTTGCTCAGTAAGCTCCCTCAGAGGCCTTTCCAGCGCCTCCTCGTCGAAGGATGGGACGCCTTCCAAAACATCGACCACCCTCCTGAGTGCTTGGAGGGAATCGGCGGCGTCCATCTTCTTGCCGATTAGCCCTTCGGCCTGGTAGTGGAGCTTGTCCGTGAAGAAGAAGTCTACCAATTCCACGGCATCCCGCAGTACTTTGATACGCTCCTGTACCAGCGGCACAAGACGTCTAGTCATTCCTTCGTCGGCCTTCAGATCAGCTTGCAGGAGATGGGGCAGCAGGCGCATGGCCAAATCGTCTTGATCCAGCCCGCGGATATAGACCCCGTTCATCCAGTCAAGCTTCTGCCTGGAGAAAACGGCAGGGGAGGGGTTCACCTTGTCCAGCCTGAAGCGTTGGATGATCTCTTCCCGGGTCATGATCTCTGTCTTGTCGTCGTACGCCCAGCCCAAAAGCGCCAGGAAGTTGAACATGGCCTCAGGGAGATAGCCGGATTCCCAGTACTCCGCCAGGGAAGTGGCGCCGTGGCGTTTGGAAAGCTTGCTGCCATCTTCGCCCAAGATCATGGAGACGTGGGCAAACTCGGGCAGCGGATACTCTAGTGCCTCGTAGATCCTGATCTGGCGTGGCGTGTTGGCTAGGTGCTCGTCGCCTCGTATGACATGACTGATCTTCATCAGCATGTCGTCAACGACGACCGCGAAGTTGTAGGTGGGGGTGCCATCAGCCTTCATGATCACCAGGTCATCCAGTTGATCATTGGCGAAACGTACATCACCCCGTATCAGGTCGTGTACCACGGTGTGCCCTTCCGGCGGCATGGCAAAGCGAACCGCTGGCGTCCGGTCCTCTTCTGCCAACGCCATGCGTTCGTCGTTGGTAAGGTATCGGCAGCGGCGGTCGTAGCCTGGGGCCCTCCTCTGGGCCAGGGCGGCTTTCCTGCGGGCCTGAAGCTCTTCCTGCGTGCAATAGCAGTAGTAGGCGTGTCCTCGGCCCAGGAGTTGTTCCATGGCTGCTCTGTAGAAGGGCAAGCGCTGCGTCTGGAAGTACGGCTCGAAGTCGCCTCCCACTCCTGGTCCCTCGTCCCAATCCAGCCCCAGCCACCTCAGAGAGGAAAGGATTCGCCCGGTGGACTCCTCGGTCGAGCGCATCAGGTCGGTGTCCTCGATACGCAGTATGAAGGCCCCACCCTGGTTTCGGGCGAATAGCCAGTTGAAGAGGGCGGTTCTGGCCCCTCCCACGTGCAGGAATCCGGTCGGGCTGGGTGCGAAACGTACGCGCACCGGCCTGGCCTGGTCGCTCATGGCACCCCCTCATGCTGAACTGGCTTCAGCCGCTCGGCACGCAGAGGGCGCTTCCGCGCCCTGTCGTATCCCCCGCGCAGCAGTGACTTGTTGTTCCAGTGGTTGGGGCTCCGTGTGAGGTGGTAGCTCACTGAAACTCCAGCGTCTTGTGGCGAATGATGATGTTCTGAACTACGCCCTCGCCGATGAGGAAAGCAATCAGGGCGCTGCCACCGTAGCTTATGAATGGCAGCGGGACTCCAGATGCGGGGAGCAGGCCAACATTCATGCCGATGTTGGCGATGACCTGAAAGGCCACGACTGTGGCGATCCCACAGGCGATCAACTGGCCAAAGGAGTCCCTGGACATATCGGCCACACGCAAGATACGCCAGATGACCACCAGGAACAGGAGCAGGAGAATGACGATACCGACGAAGCCCAGTTCTTCTCCGAGCACGGAGAAGAGGTAATCGGTGTGCCTCACTCGCAGGAAATGCAGTTGACTCTGGCTTCCCCTAGCGAACCCTTGGCCCAGGAGCCCGCCCGAACCCACAGCAATGCGCGCCTGATTGATGTTGTAGCCAGTGCCCAGTGGGTCGCGCCCGGGGTCGAAGAAAACGAAGATCCGCTCTCTCATGTAGCCGTGCAGCGACAGCCACGCCACGGGCGAAGCCAGCAGCCCGATGAGGGTCATCAGCACGAGGTGCCGGATTCGTGCGCCTGCGATCAGCACCATGGCCAGCCAGCTCACGCCAAGGACGACCGCTGTACCCAGGTCCGGCTGGATGTAGATGAAGACCATGGGAATAGCAACGTAGACCAGGGAGAGAAGGAAGTACGGCAGCTTCTTGAGTTCCTGCTGCCTATCGGCCAGGAACTTGGCCACCACGATGATCAGAAGTACCTTGGCCAGCTCCGAAGGCTGGAAGTCAATGATACCCAGGTCTATCCATCTCTGCGCCCCAAAGGTGATACGTCCTATGGCATAGACCAGGATGAGCGATGATATGGTGAGCGCATAGATGAGATGGTTGAAGTGGGCGAAAATGGTGTAGTCCGTGAACGCCAGCAGAAGCATCAGCCCGATACCGACCATCGAGTAGATGATCTGGCGCGTGAAGAACGAATCCCACCAGTCTGGGCTATAGGGCGTGCCAGCCAGAGTGGCGCTGTAGATGAGAGCGATGCCGACTACGATCAGGGCGGCCGTCGCCGCGAAAAGCACGAAGTCGAAATGCTGCCAGGCCCTTCCAGTCATCGACTACTGGCTCCCCTTCCGCGGCCAAGCATCGGTATGTCTGCGAACAGCGTCGGGCAGCCGGCTGACTTGGCAAGCGCAATGTCGGTCTTGTCCTTGTCAATCTCCATATGCGTCGAGATTGCTTCGATGATCTCTTCCTTGATCGTCTGCATAGGGCTCGGCGAGAGAGGCTGACGGTCGTGCACCAGCGCGAGTCGCAGCCTGCGCTTAGCGATGTCCTTGCTGGGCGGCTCTCGGCTGAGAAGCTTGTCTAGGAATCCCATGGTGCCACCTATCCGGGCGTGTGTGTCTGACTACCTTCGTGCTACCAAGCGCCTGACCCCGCCCAAGAGGCCGGCTTACTGTGTCCTGGTGATCAGGAGCACATCCTGTCCCAGGCTCACCAGGAGCCTGTCCTGGGTGCCCTTTGTGGAAACGCCATCCGTTGGCACGAACCCTCTATTCTCGGTCATCACGGATAGGTGTGACTCGCTCAGTCGGTTAGCGACAGCCCAAAGTAGTAGGCCAGAATCTCGACCGCGATGGGAACGGCGACCGTGCTGCCCTCTCCGCCACCCTCCACGAAGACCAGCAACGCGATCTCAGGATCGTCGAAGGGCGCGAACGCGACGAACCAGGCGTGTGTCGGGAGGTGGCCTTGCCAGTTGCGTTGCCCAGGATATTCGGCGGTGCCGGTCTTACCTGCCACCGCCACCCCGGCAAGATCGGCGGCCATGGCTGTGCCGTGGGTGACAGCCCCTCTCATACCCGCGCGGACCAGTTCCAGGGTCTCGGAAGAGACCGGCAACTTGCGAATGAGGTGCGGTGCGAATGGCCGTACCAGGTTTCCGTTGAAGTCGCTTATCTCGCGCACCACGATCGGCCGGTAGAGGCTGCCTCCGTTGGCCACGCTCGCCGCGGCGTTCAGCATCTGTAGAGGTGTGGTGAGGACAAAGCCCTGCCCCATAGCTGCGTTGTATGTGTCTCCAGTGACCCACGTTTCTCCATAGGTGAGGCGCTTCCACGTTGCATCCGGCGCGAGGCCCTCGGCCTCCGCCGGTAGGTCTATGCCCGTGGGCTGGCCTAGCCCGAAGTGCTGCGCGTAGCGATACAGCGCTTCCTGCCCCAGACCTTGGAACTCTCCGTAGCCCCCCGCCATGACGCCGAAGTAGATGTCACAAGACTGAGCGAGCGCCTCCACCACACTAATAGACCTATGGCCGGTTTTCAGCCAACAGTTGAAGGGCTGCGCCAACTCAGGGTCGTCCGGAGCGAACCGATGTGGGATCCAAATCGTTCCAGGGCAGAAGAGCAGGGAATTACGGGTGACCACACCCTCCTCCAGGCCCGCGGAAGCCGTGACTATCTTGAAGGTCGATCCCGGTGGATACTGGCCGCTAATGGCATGATTGACCAACGGGTGGCCTGGATCCTCCTTCAGTTGCTCGTAGTCCTCTTCGGAGATCGCGCGCACGAAGAGGTTGGCGTCGTAGCTCGGCACGGATACCATGGCCAGGATCTCCCCTGTTTGGGGGTCCATGGCCACAGCAACCCCGCTGTCGGAGTCGGCTTTCTTGATGCCCCTTTGCAGGGCCTCAGCGACAATCGTCTGTAACTCGGCGTCTATGGTCAGCACAAGGTTGTATCCTGGGACAGGTGCCACTGGCGAACCGATAGTCCGCAGCTCGCGCCCGGTGACGTCCACCTCGACGTGCCTCTGCCCCTTCTGACCTCTCAGTTGGCTCTCGTATGTCAACTCAACGCCCGTGAGTCCAACCACGTCGTTCGGATCATAGTCGCCGTCCGAACGGCCCATATAGCTATCCAGCTGTTGCTCCGGGATGTGCCCAACGTACCCAGTGATGTGAGCAAAGAGGGTGCTGGAGATGTATTCCCTTAGTGGTTCGATTTCCACGATCACGCCAGGAAGATCTAGGCGCTGCTCTTCGATTATGAAGGCTGTCTCCCGCGAAACGTTGGACTTGACACGAACGGGAGTGAAGGGAGACTCCCTCCCAGCGGCTAGGAGTTCTCTGAGCTGTGCCTCGGGCTCATAGTCCTCTTCTTCAGCCAGGTAGCGCCAGTCCACGGTCCCAGCCCCACCGGCATCGCGATCGCGAGCGCTGATGGGTATCTCCAGAAGGGAGGAGAGGCCTCGAAAGACGTGCTCCTCATCCTCCTCCGGTAGATCTGCAGGGACGATGGACACGGCAAAGCTTGGCACGTTGCCAGCCAGAAGGCGCCCGTCCCGATCGTAGATAACGCCTCTGGGCGCATCGATGGATTGGAGTCGGAAGCGGTTGCGATCGGCTTGCTCCAGGTATTGGCCGCCTTGGACGATCTGCAGTTGCCAGCTCTGGAGTGCCAACACAGCGAAAGCAAGGACAACGAAAGCCCTGAAGGCGATGACCTTGAGGTTTTGCCGTCTGATCTCCATGGTCCGAACGATTATACGTAAGTGGGGAAGCCTTTACAAGGGGTGAAGCGTCTCATACCGTATATAGTGGGCCAGCACCGCTGGCCCACTATGGGTGGAGAAGAGCCCACGGTGTACATAATCACTAGGGAACGATCTCCATGAGGTCAATGATCAGTCTGTCGGCCACGGGCCGGCCAGAGGAGTCCACGAGGTGGAGCCGTTCCATGTCGCGCAGCAGGTAGAGCCCCAGCTCTATCCGGTAGAGGCCAAGGGGGGCCTGCAGGTCGGTCCATACCGTGTGGGGATCGGTGACTAGTTCGCCTTCCTTCCATCGGGAAGTAGGGTAGGTGCCATAGGCCGGTTGGGAGTCTTCCTGTCCTATGATCCGGTCGTTCTCGTCCAGGAGGTGGACAAACACCGTGTAGTCCTCGTTCGTGGTGCCGAGCGCCTGCCACAGCAGCGAGAGTTGCAGGGCTGCACCTCGCTGGACCTGAACATTGTGGATTGTGTAGTCGACGAGCAGGACCTTGTTCTCGAAGTTCGCGGGCATGAAATCCGCGCCGGCTGATGGTGTAGCGGGCTGGGACACAGGCAGCGTGAAAAGCAGAAGCTCGTGGGCCTGCCTGGCTAGCCAACCGCTGACAACTGGCGTCAGCTCACCGATCTGGGCTTCTCGGAGGCCCACGTATAGCTGAAGTGGGCTGTCGCCCCGGTCTGGTGCGACGATCTGGTGGGTGTCGGCGAAAATCTCGCCCGGTAGCCACTGGGAGGTGGGCTGTTCGCCATAGAGGATGGGGTCCACCACTTGCCACACGATGGCCCCATCTGGTTCCACCAGCCGGAGGGCGACTTCGTAGTTGGTACCGACCTCGGCGACGGGTTGCCAGTAGAGGGTGAGCGGTAGCTCTACGCCCGGGCTGAGACTGGACGGGAAGCTGTATCCCAGGAGCATTATCTGATCGGCGAAGTTCGCCCTCCGGGTGTGTTCGATCGATGGACTAACCCGCTCTGCCGCGGACACGCGAATCTCCGCGACGGTTACATATCCGCGATCAGCCAGATCAGTCCCGGCGGCTTGCTCCTCAAACGGGACGAAGAGGCCCGCCTGCAACCTGTAGGAGCCGGCTGCCAGCCGGCGCTGCAGGCCAATCTGATGGAAATCCGATACGATCTCGCCTGGACGCCAGGCGCCTGTGGGATAGAGCCCGTTGACGGGTGCCCTCCCCTTGGTCTGGATCCAAACCTGCCCCGTTGAGCCCACCAATCGCAGCCTGACCTCGTAGTTCTTGCTGAGGACTTCCGCGGCCTTCCAGAACAACGTAATCCGAACCGGGCTGGCGGGTTTTACCCGAAGATCGTCAGCGTGGTAGCCCAGCAGAACAATCCCGTCCCTGACGACCAGGTCGACTGGGGTCACCTCAGCCGGTAGCTCTTCCAACTGGATTGAGCTGACCTCCACCAGTGGCCCGACAGAGCGCAGATGGTAGGCGCTTTCCAGGCCCGGCAGGAAGCGGGCCAGGAAAACAGCCCTTCCCTCCTCCAGGCGTCTCTGAAGTTCAGAGCGGTTGGTTTTTTCGTCGGGGAATACGCCGGTCTCGGTGTCTGGCCGGAGGCCCTCCACCCGCTGAAGATAGTGGAGAGGCGCCATCTTCTCGCTGTCGGCGAGGATGACCGAGCCAGTCGGCAGGTCCTGCTGCAGCGCATAACGGCCCCATTCGTACCACTCGTAGGCACCGCTTCTGTCCACTCTCGGCAGGTTGGACCAGATCAGGCTGAGAGGGAGTAGGGTGGTCACTGTGAGCGTAACCGCGGTTGCGAGGTGTGGCCGCACCGAAAGTACGGCTCCTCGTTCACGATGACGGAGCAGCCTTGCCAGGATCTCTCTGATCTCTGAGGTGCCAAGCCCGATGCCGACGGCGATGACCGCGTAGCAGGGAATGAGGAAGAGGGAGACATCGGGGACGTAGTAGCTCAAGCCGAAGAGCAGGTATGCTCCGAAAGCTATCATAAGGAGCACACCCTCCCGCCACCCGGCTTGGCTTCCCCTGTGTGGGCGTCTGAAGAGAAGCGCAAGAACGCCTGACCCGGCCAGGGCTAGCGCAGGGTAGGGGTACTGGTCCAGGAAGGTCCGAGCGGCGATGACCGCGCGCTGGGGATCGCGGAGCAGAGCCTCCCAACGCAAAGCGGCCGCGAACTGCGTCCCCAGCACCAGGTCGGAGAACTGCTGCCAGCTCATGGGCGCACCATGGATCTGCCACCATCTGATCGGGATGTATAAGTGCACAATCACCAGCGGGCCTAGAAAGGCGATGCCCGCGATCAGGAGATCTTTCGGGCTGAATAGCTGCCATGCCCGGATCAGAATCAAGTATGCCAACATCGCTGGTGCGAGCAGGAGCATCGTCCGGTGGTGGGTTAGACTGAGACCGTAAACAAAGGCGGCCCCGACGAGAAAGGTCTGTCTGGAGTCCAAGGCCGCCCTAAGAGAAGCGCCAGGGCCCGTTCGGGAGATTCGAGGGCTGGTCTCAGGGTGGGTACCAGGCGCGCCCGTCGTAAGGGAGACGCGCAGCAGGATGTAGCACAGGGCACAAACGAACAGGGCATTGAGGGCATATACCTCTGCTTCCACAGCCTGGGACCAGAACGCATAGCTGAACGCAAAGGTTAGCGCAGCGAGGAGGCTCGCCCAGCGGTCCCTGGTGAGAATTTTGGAGATGGCGTAGAGCAAGGCCGCAGAGGAGGCGCTGAACAGCGCCGAGGAGATGTTCACCCTATACGCCACGTTGCCCACCGGGAGCAAAGTAAACAGCTTCCCCAGCAGGATATACAGGGGATAGCCAGTGGGATGGGCGATGCCCAGTTGATACGACAAGACCTGAAACTCGAAGGTGTCGTGCTGACCCACAGTCGGGGCCAAGGTGACAAGGTACGCCAAAAGAGGAACCGAAAAGGCAGCGAACAGGCCAGCTTTGTCGAGCCAGCCTGCCCCTGCCAGGTAGGCCACGGTGAGTGCAATCACCAGGGCTAGGGAGCCGACGAGAAGAACGGAGGCCTGCACCGTGTTGACCTCTCGCTGCGCCAAGTAGACGGTGAGGATTCCCAAGGGCAGGGAGGAGATCGCCATGGTCATCGGTGTCGCCTTCCCGCCGGACAACCTGACCGCTAGGAAGCAAGCCGCCAGCAGCGAGCCGGCGCTAGCCATGGCGACTGCCGCCGACGGTAGCCAGTAGAAAAAGGCTGCGGTGGACTGGTACAGATTCTCGGCGAGCCAGCGCGCGGCCCCCATTCCGAAGATGAGCCCCAAGATCACGATCAGGGCGACGGCGCCTGGAGTCTCCACGCCCTTGCCGCGCATCTATCTACCCGCCGACACTGACGACAGCACCACCCACTGGTCAGCGACGATTCTGGGCGCGGTCGCTGAGACTGGTACTCTGGCCCCGTCTGGCGCGAGCAGCGCCAGCTGCAGCTCATACTCGCCGGCGGGGAAATCGCGAGGGACCCACAATGAGTGGTTGTCCCGCACGATCTCACCCTCTACCCATTGGCTGGTGGGATATCTGTCCGCCGAGGGTTCGCTCACACGAGAGAGCACCTCCTCGCCCTCAGGGCCAAGGAGACGAAGGGCCACGGCGTAGCGCTCGTCCAGGCGGGACTCTGCCTGCCAGAACAAGGCCACCCTGTAGAAATCGCCCGGCTGCAACTGGTCTCGCTCAGCCGTGAAACCCAGGAGGGTCATTCCGTTATCGAAGGAGGCGACGAGTGGATGCGCGATTCCCAGTTCGCCAACGGAGGGAGGTCTTGCCGCTCTCTCGATGGTGATACGCTGGAGGAAGTACATGCCAGGCTGATGCCCCTCTTCCTCGAGGATCGGAAGTCGCGTCATCGTGGACGGATCGTACAGCCCCACGCCCAGCACGTATTCCCCAGGCGGGGTACCTGGCGGGATGACAACTTGGTGGCGGTCCTGGTTGTATTCGTCTACCGGCCACAGATGTGTTGGGTATCCTCCTGGATGGAGGCTGTCTCTCTGCGCGTAGATGTTCATCTGCTCGTCCACCAGATGGACAAAGGCGCTATAGTCGACAGACAAATGCTGTTGAGCTTTCCAGTAGAGGGTGAGGTCCAGGGTGTGTCCAGGGCGGGCCTTGCTCGAACTGAGGTCGTGCGCCAGCAGGGTTATCTGGTCGCCGAAGTTGATATCCAGTGCCCGCTGTGCTCCTTGCACGTAAAGCCCCTTGAAGTCGTGCTTGACACAGGTGTCGTATCTGTCCAAGATGCCCACCTTGACCAGCGACAGGCCGATTGCGGCGATCATCAAGGCGGCTGCCTGAGCACCGCTGAGGTGTCTCAGCCCGGGCGGGTTCTTCTCCTGCCCCTCTGCCGGGGCTACAAGCCACCCGAACCCGGGCACACGTCGCCCGGTGACGCCGCAGATGCAAAGGGCTGCCAACATGGAGCCGCTGATCAGGCTGAGTACTTCGCAGCCAGTGCGTATAGGTGTGCGTCCAAAGCGCAGTTCCACCACGTGATCCCCTGATGGAACCTCTAGGACCAGGAGCCCCGAGCCGCGCGTGGGAGCAAGAGGTGCCTCCTGCCCATCAACGTAGGCTCGCCAGCCCGGGAAGTATAGCGCGTTGAACACCGCTGGGAAGCTCTGTGGCGTATGGAGACCAACGGTGGCCGCCAGAGGCCCGTAGCTCTGACTTTCTATGCTGGCATCTGTCGGCAAGCTGGCCTGCTCCAGTCTCTCGATGGGGCCAGTCGAGTCGTACATGGGCTCCAGGGGCGAGCCGCTGGGAACCCATTCCACCCAAATGGGCAAGTACTCGCCAAAGGACGTTGTACCGATCGTGCCGGTGCTTCTCTCAAACTCCATCATCTCGGCGAGGGTTGGGTTGAGGGAGAGTCCGTCGTAGTATGGTGGGTAGAGGATCGGCAATGCGCAGACGACGATCAGGGCGACGGCCGCAAGGGTCGCACCAAAGGCGGGGGATAAGAACCTCCTCTCGTCGGCAAACAGCCGAGTCGCCGCCCCGCACAGCGCTGCCATGGCCAGACTTCCCAAACGCAGGAACCGGTGTGGGAACATGAGATACCTCAGCATAGGGATTCTCTCCCACACGGGGGCAGACAGGGGCAGGACCATGAACAGTACGCCCGCCAGGCCACACAGAAAGATCGCGGTGTGAACGCGCTCATCCCGTGACTGATAGCGGGACAGGCCCACAATGGAGGTGATCGATAGGGCGATCAGCGGCGGACCCAGGCTGTTGGGCACCCCGGGGTTCATCAACCCTGTGTCTGCGGATGGAGGGAGCGCCAACAAGTCGGCGATCGTGATGAAGTTGTGACGATAGTCCAGTTCGGGGGCGCTGATCATCCGGTCGAGCTGAATGAACTGGCGATCCCACAGGGCAGGGATCCAGAAAAAGGCTGCCAATCCTGAAGCGAGCAGAACCGCGGCACCAGCTCGCAGGGCCGCCCTCGGCCTGTCGCGAGAGCCGAAACAGATCAGAGTGGCCACGTAGAAAAGCAGGAAAGGGGTGAAGATCAGGTGGTCCGGGTTGTGGGTCAGGAAGGAGGCTGCATAGAGCGACGTGCCGAGGGCGAAGTACCGGGCACCTCCCCTCTTGATCAGCCGCCGGAAGGCCCACAGCACCAACGGGAAGAGCACCATGGCCCAGGCACCCGGGAGATGGCCCCGGAAGAGGATGTCATAGAGGTGGAAGGGTGCGTACATGTAGGCTACTGCGGAGAGCAGCGCCGCTTTGGTGCCGAAGACGTCGCGGACGAAAACGTACATCGCTACCCCTGAGCTCAGCAAAGCAAGCCCAAAGGAGACCAGTACGGAGTGAACGAGGCCCAGACCCACCAGGTGCGGGATCTCAGACAGGTAGTAGGGCAGATGGGGCACGAAGTTGAAGAGAGGATACCCGTAGCCGTAGGCCAGGTCCGGGGCCCAGCGTGGGAATAGCACGAACTGACGCAGTAAGTGGTCGATTTCCAGGAGGCGATAGAGGTGGAACAAGCCGTCAAAGCTGCGCGGCAAGGTGGATTTACACAGGGAAGACAGGGCCGGCAAACCGAGAAGGCATACTAAGAGGGGTTCCCTGACGCATAGCGCAGCTTCTGTCAGGCGCGCGTCCAGCGAACGCGTCGGGCCCATCAGAGTTTCAGATCCTCAGGGAGAGTCCTTAGGTGAAGCCGCAAGAGGACGCGGTATACCAGGGGCATCATCAAGGCGCCGAGGAGGGCGCTTGGCAGGGCGACTCGGAGAAGCAGATCTGCCCAGGCCAGAGCGTAGCCTGCCAACGAGAGCAGAAGCATGAGTAGGCCGTCGTGGAAGATACTTGAAGCCAGGGCGAGCCCGGCCGGGAAGAGCGGACTTGTCCGATACACGGTCAGCTGACCCAGACTGGCCATGTAGGCGGTGATGGTGAGCGTAAGGGTGCAAACGCCCAGGGGCAGGCCTGAGAGGAAGTCAAGCGCCAGGCCGCCCAGAAAGCCCCAGACAATCCCCTCCCTCGCTCCCCTCAGCAGGCTCCAAGACACGACCACCAGCAGCATGAGGTGGAGACGGGCGCCCCACAGAGAGAACCGGAACAGAAGGGACGACTGGACAAGGGCAACGCTGGCCAGGAGTGGGATGACGGCATAGGTCTTGATGAGCAATCACCTCTATGGGGCCTGTTGTTCCGCCTCGGAGTCGATGGGGTGGAAACTGGTGAGCACCATGACCATCTCCAGGCGTCCGAAATCCACCGAAGGCCTGATCTGGGCTTGTTGAAAAAGCTCCACGTCTTTCTTCACCACCGAGGTCACCTGTCCGACAATCAAGCGGGTAGGGAAATTGCCGCCCAGTCCAGAGGTCAGCACCAGATCGCCGGGCTTGACCTCCTCGGTTTGCTGGATATACCTCATAACCAGTCCCTGGACCACGCTTCCCTGGACTACGCCGGTGGCGCGCGACTCCTGGATCAAGGCGTTGACGGAGCTGCTCGGGTCGGTGATGAGCAGGATCTTGGAGGAATGAGGTGCTGTCTCCGTCACCCTTCCCACCAGCCCGCGGTCGGTAAGTACCGGCATACCCACCGCGACCCCTTCTTCCCGGCCGCGGTCTATGATCAGGTAGCCAGCAAGATTGCTGGGATCGCGCCCGATGACCTGGGCGGAGAGCAGCTTGAAGGAGGGGTTGGCCTGTTTGAAGTTGAGCTGCGCTCGCAGGTTCACGTTCTCGATCTCCGCCTCTCGCAGACGGACGTTCTCGATGATTAGCTGGTCCACCAGCAGTTGCAGGTCCTCATTCTTCGCTCTGCATTCCTCAACATCGATGAAGAACTCGCGCAGGTCAGTCACCCGGCGAGTGGCCGCGGCGAGGACCCCCTGTATCGGTGCTGTGACCTGCGCGACGAGGTCCTTCGCAGGTTGTAGACGGTTGGCGCGATCGAGGACGAGGGTGACCACAGCCAGGGATACGAAAAGGAGGAGGAACAACAGGGTTCCCCCTCGCTGCATGCGGGTCAAGGCAGCCTCCTCACACTAGTGCCGTGTGTTGCGGCGCTGTGTGCTGGTCAGGAGATGGGTCAGGGTGTCGAGGTGTTCGAGTACGATCCCACCGCCCCTGACTACACAGGTCAATGGATCGTCTGCCACGTAGACTCGCATCTTGGTCTCGTCAGACAGCCTGTCGGCCAGGCCCTTGAGCAGGGCGCCGCCACCCGCGAGCGCTATGCCTTGTTCCATGAGATCTGCTATCAGTTCGGGGGGCGTGTCTTCAAGGGTGGTCCTGACCTCTTCAACGATCATCGCCACGGGGCCGGATAGTGCGTCTCGAACCTCGACACTGCTGATCTCGACGGCTTCAGGCAGGCCGCTGATCAGATTTCGGCCCCTCAGGGTCATGGCCTGCTCTTCCGGCAGGGGATAGGCCGAGCCTATGGCCATTTTGATGCGCTCGGCCATGCGCTGGCCGATGAGAAGGCTGTACCTGTCCCGAGCGTAGCGCATGATCTCCTCGTCCATCTCATCGCCCGCTACGCGCAGAGAGCGACTCACCACAATGCCGCCCATGGCGAACACGGCCATCTCGGAGGTGCCGCCCCCGATGTCCACGATCATGCTTCCCACTGGCTCGTTGATGGGCAGACTAGCCCCTATCGCGGCAGCAGTAGGCTGTTCGATGAGCAGCGTCTGGCGCGCGCCCGCGCTCATGCACGCATCGTGGACGGCTCGTCTTTCCACCTCGGTCACTCCGCTAGGGAGACCGACCACAACTCGCGGCCGAGCAACAGGCAGCAGTGCGCGCTCGTGGACCTTGCGGATGAAGTAGTGCACCATTCTCTCTGCGACATCAAAATCTGAGATAACGCCATCCCTCAGAGGCCTCACCGCCACGATGTTGGCGGGAGTACGGCCCACCATCTCCTTAGCCTCGTCGCCAACGGCAAGCACCTTCTTGCTCTTCTTCTCGATGGCCACCACTGAAGGCTCGTTAATGACGATCCCCTTGCCTCGCACGAGTACAAGCGTGTTGGCTGTGCCCAAGTCGATGCTGATGTCCTGGGAGAACAGGCCCAAGATGGCGTTTAGGGGACTGAACACATGAATCTCCTCTCTTCGAGCGCAGGTGCGTATCGGGCGTTGCTCACTCTTCTCCCGTTTCCTCTTCCCCTGCCTCTGGCTGCTCCGCCCGTGTCACCTTTTCCTCAGCCTCCCTTGCCGGTCTGACCACCTCCACCTCGGCCTCTACCTCCTCAAGGATCTCCTCGATCACCTCTTCTCTGACGGCGAGCACCTGGACCACGACTTCTTCGGGGTTGCTCAGAACCTCGATGTCAGCGCCGACATCCAGATCCCTGACCAGGATGGCCTGGTCTCTCTCCGTGAGCACGCTGATGTCGACCTCTATCGATTCCTCCAGTTGGTCGGGGAGGCAGTGAACCTCCAGCGAATCGAGACTTCTCACCAGCACGCCGATCTTCCTGGTCACCGCCGGGGACTCTCCAACGAGGACAATGGGTATCTCCGCCGTGAGCTTCTCTGTCATCACCACTTCGTAGAAGTCAACATGTAGCAGGGCGTGGGTGATGGAGTCTCTCTGCACCTCTCGGGCGAGGGTCATCCGCGCCTCCTCGGCGTCGTCAACCCAGAGACTGATCAGGCGGTTGGTTCCGGCCCTATCGAGCACACGGTGCAACTCTCGTTCTGGCGCCTGCAGCGACAAGGCGTCCGTCTTGGGGCCGCAGAGGGCCATAGGGATGCTCCCCGAGTTGCGCAGGCGTTTCGTTTTTTTGCCAAACACCGTTCGGGTCTGAGCTTTCAGTTCGATCTGTTCCATGATGTAGATGTGCCTTTCGTTGCCGACTCGCCGAATATCGTATTATAGCAGGGCTGGTTCATAGGTCAAGCGAGCAGTTTTCCGCACACGCCACGACGGGAGCGCGGCTAGCCCTCCCATTCTGCGCGAACATTCTACCCGTGCTGCACAAACAAGTCAAGGGACGCCGGGCCAGAGTGTTTGACAACACCCCATAGTTGTCCTAGAATGTTTGGGAATCCAGGGTTCGTCACGGACATCTAGGAGCGTGCTCAGATGAGGTTCATGAGCAGTGTGGAGTTGAGGGAGACGTTCCTCGACTTCTTTGCTGAGAGAGGGCACCTCGTCGTGCCAAGCGGCTCGCTTGTGCCGGAGGGTGATCCTACTCTCCTTTTCACCGGGGCGGGCATGGTTCAGTTCAAGCCTTACTTCTCTGGAGAGGTGGTACCGCCTTCTAGACGACTGGCGTCGGTGCAGAAGTGTTTTCGCACAACCGACATAGACAAGGTGGGCAACGAGCGTAGCCTCACCTTCTTCGAGATGCTCGGCAATTTCTCCATAGGCGACTACTTCAAGAGGGGAGCCATTGAACTAGCCTGGGAGTTCGTGACCCAGTACCTGGGCTTGCCTGGAGATCGGCTTTGGGCCAGTGTCTACCGCGATGACGAGGACGCCGTCATCCTCTGGCAGGATATCGCCCTGCCCACTGAGCGCATCGTGCGTTTGGGGAAAGACGACAACTTCTGGGGGCCAGCAGGCGAAACTGGCCCGTGCGGTCCCTGCTCCGAGATCTTCTACGATCGGGGGCCAGAGATGGGCTGCGGCAAGGCGGAGTGTGCCCCTGGTTGTGACTGCGAGCGCTTCCTGGAGATCTGGAATCTGGTCTTCATGCAGTATAACCAGGACAGGGAAGGCGGTCTGACCCCTTTGCCCCAGCAGAACATTGACACAGGCATGGGTCTGGAGCGAACGGCGGTGGTGATGCAAGGTGTCAAGTCGGTGTATGAGACCGATCTTCTTGCTCCTCTCATCGCCAGGGCGTGCGAACTGGTGGGCAAGCGGTACGGCCAGGACGAGGCTAGGGATCGCTCCGTAAGGATTATGGTCGAACACGGCCGTGCAGTCACTTTTCTGGTCGCCGATGGGGTGCTCCCCAGCAACGAGGGTCGTGGATATGTCCTGCGCCGGATACTGCGGCGAGCTGTCCGGCACGGGAAGCTCCTAGGCAGGGAAGAACCGTTTCTGGCGGAGATAGCCCGGGTGGTCGTTCAGGTGATGGCGCAGCATTATCCGGAACTCGAGAAGCGGGAGGGCTTCATTCTGGGAGTGTTGAGACAAGAGGAGACGAGCTTCCAGCAGACTCTGGCCGTGGGTTCTGCGCTCTTGGATGAACTGATGACAGAGATCTCCAGGGAGGGAGAGAGGGAGATACCCGGGTGGGAGGTTTTCCGGCTTTACGATACCTACGGCTTCCCGGTGGAACTCACCAGAGAGATAGCTGCGGAGCAGGGGTTGAGCCTCGATGAAGAGGGATTTGATGGGGCCATGGCTGAGCAGCGCCAGCGGGCGAGGCAGGCTCAAACCTTCGGGTTGGTCAAGGAGAGTGAGTTCTACCGTTCACTGAACCTGCCACACACCAGCTTCCTGGGATACGAGACCTTGGAAGCGACGAGCGAGATCGTCAGTTTGGCTACGGACGGACGCGCGGTAACTGAGGTGGCCGCAGGCGACCAGGTGGCCGTTGTCCTTGGAGAGACACCGTTCTACGCTGAGGCCGGCGGTCAGGTAGGCGATACAGGCGTGATTCATGGGCAAGACGGGGAGATCGCCGTCGCGGACACTCAGAGCCCGTTGCCGGGGGTTACGGTCCACTATGGAACGGTGAGCGCTGGGTCGCTGCGCGTCGGGGAGAAAGCTGTCGCGCGGGTGGACAGGGAGAGGCGCCTGGACATCGCACGGAATCACACAGCCACACATCTCTTGCATAGGGCACTCCGGGAGGTGCTGGGAGCTCACGCACAGCAGTCTGGCTCTGAGGTGTCTCCAGATAGGCTGCGATTCGACTTCACCCACTTACAGGCTGTCGAGCCAGAGCAACTCCATACCATCGAGAGTCGGGTGAATGAGAAGATCAGGGAGGACTTGCCAGTAGTCACGGAGGTCATGGACTACGAGGCCGCCGTGTCGTCTGGCGCCTTCGCCATCTTTGGTGAAAAGTACGGCGAGGAGGTGCGCGTAGTGACTGCTGGTGGGTACAGCCGAGAGCTATGCGGTGGGACTCACTTGCGGGCGACTGGACAGATAGGCCTTTTTCACATCCTGGGCGAGGGTGGCATCGGCAGGGGACTGCGGCGCATCGAGGTCGCGACAGGCCGAGGGGCCGAGCGGTTTGTTCGTGAGAGGCTGTCCCTCGTGGGCCGGGTGGCCTCCGCGCTGGGAGGATCGACTGCCGAGATAGAGGCCAATCTCGCTGCTCTTCTCGATGACTTGGATAGGCAGCGTAAGGAGTTGCGCGAGCTGCAGCGGCGAGTGGCCAGCGCGCAGATCGACGGTGTGCTTGACCAAGTGCGGCACGTGGACGGGGTCAATGTGGTCGCGGCTCAGGTTGAGGTGCCCAGCATGGACGCGCTGCGGGAGATGACGGACTGGGTGAGGGACCGATTGGGCTCAGCCGTGGTGGTGCTGGGAGCGATCATCAACGGCAAGCCCGGCTTCGTTGCGGCGGTAACACCGGACCTAGTGAACGCGGGCCTGAAGGCTGATGTGCTGGTGAGACAGGTGGCCCAGGTGGTGGGCGGCGGAGGCGGCGGGCGGCCGACCCTCGCTCAAGCCGGTGGCAGGGATTCCCACAGAATGGGCGAGGCCCTGAGTCTTGTGCCCGATCTGGTGGCGCAGCGATAGGCGAGACGGTGCCACAGACGCTGGCTGATGGTATCCCCACTTTTTCCCCGAAAGTGACGCCGCCCGGAAGACAGCCTTCCCTCAGAGGGAGGCACATTTGGCTGGCTGTGCGATGATCCACTGTTGCTTGGTTAGGCGAGGATTTCTTTGGCCAGGAGAGAATAAAGGGATTGAGTGAGGCAGAGATAGTCTACCTGGAGCCTGACGATTCGTCGCCCGTGATTCGCGAGCGCCTGATAGCCTCGGAAAGTGACCGCGTATTGCTCGTGGTTCCCAAGGGGTGCCCAGGCCTGAACAGCCTCGTGGATCTGAAGCTACTGGGTCGCCAGTCTGGGGCTCTGGGGAAGGAGGTAGCTCTCGTCACGCGGAATCGTGAACTGAGGGAGCAGGCGAAGAGTCTGGGGTTCGAGACCTATTCGTCCACAGCCTGGGCGCGGCGGGCGAAATGGTCGCATGCTAGAAGGTCTCTCGGGACCGGCGTTCGTGCCCCGTTAACGCAACGTTCGATCCGCAAGGCGATCCCTGCCCCTCCTGCGTCTGGCTCGGTGACCCTAGGAGGCAGCGCCATTCTTGTCCTGGCCTTCCTGGCCATGTTGAC
Organism: Anaerolineae bacterium; assembly: GCA_035256725.1. Classification (GTDB taxonomy): domain Bacteria; phylum Chloroflexota; class Anaerolineae; order UBA7937; family B3-Chlor; genus JAUVXJ01. Next base: position 4,088 of record DATEXS010000371.1, on the reverse strand, counting down.
CTTCCTGGGAGTGATGGGCGCGGTCTTCGTCCCCACGGCTACGGTGAGCTTGCAGCCGGTTGTCTATCCGGTGAGCACTACTCTCACTATACAGGCTAGTCCAGGCTTGGAGGACATCGATTTCATCAACCTGCGGGTTCCTGCCAGGGTAGCGGAGACAGAGATAGTAGGGAGCGACGAGCTAGCCACCACCGCGCTCAGGGACGAACCGTTCGCCAGGGCTACCGGGGAGGTAGTGTTCACCAACAGGCGCAGCCAGGCCACCACGGTGGTTTCGGACACTATAGTGGCCACCAGCGGCGGCACCACCATCCGGTTCAGAACAACCGCAGAAGTGACGGTGCCGCCTGGCGCGGGTAGCCGGATGAGAGCGCCCATCGAGGCTGTGGAGCCCGGGCCGAGCGGCAATGCGACCGCGTACTCGATCAACAGGGTCGAAGGCCCTCTTGACCGCCAGGTCAACGCGATCAACGTCGCTCCCACCTCGGGCGGAGGAATGAGCCAGGTACTATACGTGACCAGTGCAGACAAGGAGCAGTTGCGAGAGTTGGCGCTCCATCGCCTCAGGGAAGAAGGGTACAACACTCTCCTCTCGCAGCTCGCTGACGAGGAGATGCTGCCACACGAATCCCTGGTCGCCGTTGTTCTCTCGGAAACCTACGACAGGTTCCCTGGCGAGGCTGCTGAGTATCTGAAGCTGCACATGAGAGCTCTGGTGAGAGGCACGGTGATGCAGCGGGAAGATGCGGAACTCCTCGGGCTGCGAATGCTTCAGTTTGAGGTGCGCGAGGGTTTTCAGCTCCTTCCCGGCGAGACAGAAGTGCAGATCGGCGAAGTCAGTGACGTGCAGTACGACGGTACGATGACCATCGTGGTGACTGCGCGGGGGCGAAGCTGGGCGGAGATTGACGAGCTGGAGATCAGGGAAAGCATCAGGGGCAAGTCCGCTAGCGCCGCCGAGGAGTACCTGACCAGGCACTTGAGCCTGGCAGCCGAGCCCACAGTCGAGGTCTCGCCGGACTGGTGGGAACGCGTTCCGTGGCTTCCCTTTCGCATAGCGGTGCGAGTCCTTTCTGAGCAGGATGCAGTTGAGTAGCGAAGGGGCGGCGGATGACCAGATGCGCCTGATGGCCCTTGACGTCGGAGACAGGCGGATAGGCGTTGCCCTGAGCGACCCCGGGAGGGTGCTGGCGCGCAGCCTGCGCGTCATCAGGCGCCGTTCGCTGAAGGCGGACATGGAAGTCATGCGATCTCTGGTCGAGGAGCACGCGGTAGAGAAGATCGTCGTTGGTCACCCGCTGCGCCTGGACGGAAGTGCCGGCAAGCAGGCCCGGAGGGCCGAGGGCTATGCCGCGGAGCTGGAGCGGGCGGTGGGGGTTCCGGTCGTGCTCTGGGACGAGGCCTTTTCTACGGATCGTGCTCGACAGGTCATGATCGAGGCGGGCAAGAGGCGCAAGGAGCGAGAGGAACGGCTTGACGCCGTGGCCGCAGCAGTAATTCTGCAAGACTACTTGGACAGCCTGGGACGAGATCAGTAGTGAGGGACAGGAGGTTTCTTTGAGCAGAGAGGACGTCCTGAGGGGCTTGCTCCGATGGGGACTGACCCTGGCAGTGCTGGTTGTGGCGACGGCGGCCATCCTCTTTGTGGGGGGCCGGTTGCTTGAGGGGGAGACGGTCCAGGAGGTGGATTCGGAGGCTGTGCAGATGTCGTCGCTGGAGAGAACTCTGATCGGTCTCTACCTCAGGCTGCGAAGGAGCGACCTGCAAACGCGGGCCAGCGCCGACGATACAGCGGAAGTGTTCACGGTCAATCCGGGTGAGACAGCCGCCACGATTGCGCCGCGGCTCGACCGAGAGGGCCTGGTGTCCGATGGTCAACTCTTCCTGTATCTGGTGAGATACAGGGGCGTGGACGCGCAGTTAGAAGCAGGGGAGTACGAACTGCGACCCAACATGACCATGGATGAGATCATAGACACGCTGCAACATGGGCGCCTGCGCGAGGTCTCCATAACGATTCCCGAAGGCAAAAGGGCCGAGGAGGTCGCCGAATTGCTGGAGGAGCGAGGCATTTCAGATGGTGAGGAGTTCTTGTCGCTGGTGCGTGCTGGCTCCTCCGCCTATGGCTTCCTTGGGGGCCGTCCAGAGGGCGCTTCCAGCTCGCTGGAGGGATACCTGTTCCCTGAGACGTACCGAATTCCTGCTGACTACGATGCGGCGGCGATCTTGGACCTCCTCCTGGCTACCTTCGGGGAGCGCTTCTCGCCGGAGATGCGTCAGGCTGCGGCTGACAAAGGCATGACCGTCCACGAGGTGGTTACTCTGGCTTCTATAGTGGAGCGGGAAGCGGTCGTCCCGGAGGAGCGCCCCATCATCGCTAGCGTCTACCTGAATCGATTGGCGCAAGGTATGTATCTGCAGTCGGATCCGACTGTCCAATACGCTCTGGGGTACCAGGAAGACGCCGGCCAGTGGTGGAAGATACCCATGTCCCTGGAAGAGGACGTAGTGGTCGATTCCCCCTACAACACGTACATGTACCCAGGGCTTCCGCCCGGCCCGCTCTGCAGCCCAGGCCTGGCATCGATAGAAGCAGTTTTGGAGCCTGCTGAGACCCCCTATCTCTTCTTCTACTCCAAGTTCGATGGCTCCCATGCCTTCGCCGAGACCTATGAGGAGCATCTCCTCAATCAGGAGCGATACCAGGGCCAGCCTGCACCGTGAGTAAGTCGTTCTCGTCCGCGCTGCTCGTCTTCGTGCTGCTGGGTACATGCGGGTGCGGCACCGGGTCCTCGGTCAAGCCCCAAGTAAAGGTGGGGTTGGTGGCCCCCTTCGAGGGGCTGCATCGAGATTCGGGCTACGAGGCCCTGTGCGGCGCGAAACTGGCCCTCAGGGAGCGCAACCAGGCTGGCGGGGTGGGAGGATATCTTGTAGAACTGGTAGCCCTGAACGACGACCAGGACCCCTACTGGGCTCGCCAAAGGGCCAGGGAGATGGGCATTGACCCAGACGTCATGGGAGTCATCGGACATCTGGGTGAGCAGACCACGTTGGCGGCGCTCCCCGTATACCAGGAGTTGGGTTTGGCCCTGGTAATTCCCCTCAGCAGTGCTGGTGCTGCCACCCCAGAAGCCCACAGTCTGGTCTTTCGCTTGGTGGCGGACAAGCAGACCGTAGGCGCTGTGGCAGCACGATATGCCGTACTGGATAGGGCTGCCCAGCGGCTGGCCGTCGTGGGGGAAGACGAGGAGTTGGCGGAGGCTTTCGCTGCCACCTCCCGGTCTCTGGGTGCCGAAGTCTTCGTGCATGAGGATCCTTTTGCCGAAGATCTGGTGTCAGAGCTCAGCCGCGAAGCGCCCGAGCTGGCATTTCTGGTGGAGCAGGGTCTTGAGGCAGCGGAGTTGGTGGTGGAACTAAGGGAGTCGGGTCTCAAGGTCCCCATCCTGGGCGGACCGGGTCTGGACACCCCCCAATTCGTTCAGGTGGCCGGGGGGGCCGCTGTGGGTACGGTCTACCTGAGCCACGCGCCGCCTCTCTCGGAAGGGCCTTTCTATGAGGCCTATGAGGAACTGTGGGCAAGCCGGCCAGGCACGCGTGCAGCGCTGGCCTACGACGCCTGCGGCCTGCTATTGGAGGCCCTGGAGAGGAGCATCGAACTCTACGGCAAGCCCTCGAGAGCTGGCCTGGCCGAGTGCCTGGCGGCCCTGGAGGAGTACCAGGGCGTGACTGGTCGGATATCTTTTGACTCTCAGGGGCAGGCGGTGGAGCGCGGGGTTTTTCTCTACGAGATAGTAGGTCTGGAGTATCCTGGACAGCCGGTGAGTTGCCAGTCATGTGGGTTGTGAGCGAAGCTTCAGGCGCTGAGCACTACAGATGGTGGCTCAACGCACTATGCCGTATAGCGCTGGCGGTGGATCTACGCGCTCCTGCAGCCACGAGTAGCCCTTGAGAAGGCTCTCCTCAGCCCGCGCGGCCTCTTCGTAGCTCCTGGCGTGGATGGTAGCCAGGGCATCACCCTTAGTCACCCTGTCGCCGACCTTGGCGTGCAAGACCACGCCGACGGCGTGATCCACGGTCTGGTCTTTCTT
>DATEXS010000370.1:0-3166 GCA_035256725.1 Anaerolineae bacterium | reverse complement strand
ACGATTTCCAGATTCTGTACGGGCATTGGCTCTCAAACCCAGTCACGTGCCGCAAATGTGGGCACACCCACGAGGCTTATCACGAAAAGATGACCGATGTGAATATCGCGGTTGAACTGATGAGCGATGCTTTCCAGGATCGTCTGGATATGGCGTTGCTGGTGTCGGCCGACAGCGATCTGGTCGGGCCCGTGAAAGCGATAAGGCGGCTTTTCCCGCAGAAGCAGGTGATCGTCGCTTTCCCTCCGTCGCGCTTCTCCGACGCACTCAAGGGTGCTGCTCATGGCTATACCTTCGTCGGTCGCAACGTCCTATCCAAGAGCGTGTTCCCCGATCAAGTAGTCAAGCCGGACGGCTTTGTGCTGGTCCGTCCGGAGGAGTGGCGCTGAGGGCCCTTTTTTCCCCGCAGCCACCGCGTTTCCTACACCCTTGACTCTACGCCAAAGCTGTGAAAAGCGTCCAGAGGGCGCTCGCCCCTGTGAGAAAGATCCCGACCGCCACGAAGACCCACCGCACGCGGCCTTTGGACACGAGGGACAGGCCGTACAGGAAGAGGCCTACTGCCGAGAGGGTGATGATCGATACATAAGTGTTTGCCTTGGCGCCCCAGGCATCCCGCTCCTCAACACTGGCGTTCTGTTGTGCTAGCAGTTCCCAGGCAGGGGCCATGACATCATCGGCCCAGAGCTGAAGATTGGGCACGATGGAATCGCCCTGGGGTGCATAGCGAGGATCGCTGAGCAGAATGCTGTAGGGGACCAAAGCTTCGCTCATCGCCTCCAGGCGGCCGGCTTCGTGCTCGTACTCGGCCGCCAGGTCACTCTCGCCTTGCTGCGCAGCGGTCAACTGCCCGAACTGCCGGGCCAGTCCCAACTGCTGGAGGCTGACGTAATCGTACAGGAGGCCGGCCTGGTAGTCGCTTACATAGCCATTCTGTACAAGCTCGCCCATCGTCTGGATGGCATACACTTCGGCAGCTCGTGCGGCACGGTCCTCCTGCAGAGAGGCATGAGTATGCAAGAAGGCGACCGTCACCCCCAGGAGTGTGGCCACCATGATGAGTAGCGCCACGACATACTCGAAACGGTTATGAGGGGACTCGTCCACCATCGGCTCGAGGGGATCCATAGACACCTCCTACACTACCTACCTGAAAAAGAGCTCCAAGCCCGCCGTGGCGAAAACGGCCGCCAGCGCTACGATTACGCCCACGCCGAGGAAAAGCCAGCGGACCCAGTGCTTGGTGATCTGGGCCAGAGTCAGAGCGAACAGGGCCAGGGCAAAGATGATTACGGTCAGCGTCAGGTAGAGGCCCTTGTCGTCTAGCCTGTCGGCCTGGGCGAAGTCCTGCTCCGGATTCAGGGCAGCCAGGTCAGGGTTCTCGGCGGCAATGTCCTGGAGCCGGACGTCGAAATCGAACGTGTTATCCGCACGGCGGTACCGTTTCTCAGTCACCAGCGGTGTACCGGCCACCGTCCCCTGGTCAGCCAGGAGCAGGGCATCAGCCTCGCTGTTCAAGATCGCCGCCACGGCAGCCCCGTCTGCGCTGGCAGCAAACTCCTCGGCCCTGCCGCGCAGATAGTCAATCTGTGCTCGGAGAAGCACATGGCTTTGCGCTAGATCGGCTTCCTGTTGGTAGAGGTAGGCGAGGTTCTGAGCTTTGGCGGCCGCGGCCTTGAGCGTGTTGATGACCCCCTGTCGGTCGGCCCCTGTCGCGTCGCTGCTCAACACGGAAGCGCGCCACACTACCGCTGCGGTCAGGACCGTCACCCCGGCGATCAGAACCGACGTCACCGCCTCCATCAGGTCGCCAGTCCGGTTGCACCCTTTGTTCGTTGTCATCGATGTCGCTCCCTGATTGGGGCAAACAGATTTGGCCCCACCTTGTCGTACATCCCCTGGCTCACCCCGCGGTGGAGAATGCTCACAACAGTACCTTTCGGGAGCTTGCCCTGGGGACTCTTCGCAGCCTCACGCAGTTGGCGCAATACCTGGTCGGCATGTATGGGGCCGGGATTAGAGTTCACGATCTCGAAAATCGATTCGGTGAGATTGAGATTGGCTAGTCTGGCCGCGAGGGGAAGAGGCGCGCTACCCGTGGTGCTTACCTTCGTTACCGCTTGGAGTTCGTCCTTCAACAGCACCTGGGCGGAGTTCAGTAGCGCTTGAGTTTCCCTTATAGCGGCGTCCAGCGCATCTCGCCTGGCTTGGAGTTCACTTATCTTGGCCTCGTAGGAACGGACCTTCTCCTCAAGATAGTTGATAGCGCCGGCCGTGTTGATGTGGTACCTCCCACTCAGAGCATATCATTCCTAGTTATTGATGTCAAGCTGGATAGCATGGCCGGATATCACCTGTTGTTAACTTTAAGGTAAGTTACAACGTGTTTGGCGTATAATACATGTGGAGAGGAGAGATGGTGATGGAGTACATCGTACTTACCTGCATGGTCGTACCTGAGGGCGAGTACTACGTGTCGAAGTGCCTGGAACTGGGCACCGCTAGTTTTGGGCAGACTAGCCAGGAAGCCTTTGATAACTTAGTGGCTGCCACGGAGGTCTATCTCAGTACGCTTCAGGATCTGGGGGAGTGCCGCCAGGTGCTAAAGGAGAAGGGAGTGAAGGTATACTCATACGAGCCCGCCGAATTGGAGGTACGCAGGGCCAAGTTCCCAGTTGGTAGCACTGTCCGGCCCAAGGTAATGGCCATCCAGCCGGCGTGCGCATGAGCAAGCAGCGGCTGTTCTCTAGCGATGAAGTCAGCAAGGCGCTACTGCATTGCGGCTTCGAATTGCACGGAAAGGCGCCCAAGAACCATCAGGCCCTCACCAGGCCCCGACCTGGTGGAACAGGGCACAGAGTAGACGACTTGATAGCGCCTGGCTATTCGCGGTGCTTGTCCGCCCTGTCTGCGTCAGATTCAGGCCGTCCCGTCGTGGGAGCGTAGCGCCTCCCGCACGATCTCTACGTAGACAGGCTCCGCGGCCGCCAGTATGGCCCGTCCCGCTTCCGCGCTGGCTTTAGTCGGGTCGCCCAGCACTCCGACTGGACTGATCTCGGCCAGATTATAGCGCCCGTCCCTGGTCACTTCGGCCATTCGGGCCCAGACATCGCCCACAAAGCCGCGCTCTGCCGCCGGCATATCCACCAGGTGCGCATAGGGACTG
>DATEXS010000369.1:0-7101 GCA_035256725.1 Anaerolineae bacterium | reverse complement strand
CTGGCATGCACAGCCGGTTAGAATCTGCCGGCTTCGATCCTCATCCACCAGCGCTTCGAGCCGCTGCATGGCCCGGCTGGTCCAGCGGATCACCGTCTCTCCGGGAGACTCGGATGTCAGTTCCTCGCTGCCCAGCATAACTGCCTCCCGGATCTCCTCACCCGCGACCTCCTCCAGACCACGAGCGAGACGCGTCAACCAGGCCCGCTCGAAATCCAGCTCTTCAGACCTCATGGCCTCCCCGCGTCGGATACGCTGTCCGCAATACGCGACACTTGAACTCCCCGGGCAGGTGGCGATCTGCGCCGGCCCAACTTGTGTTGGGCCGCACGAACTTGCACCGTGAGACTAGAGCCCCTCACATCCAAGGGCCCGCGAGTTCCTTGGCCATCTTCACAGCGGACCAAGCATCGGGTGCGTAACCGTCGGCGCCGATCTCGTCGCAATACTGCTGGGTCAGCGGGGCGCCGCCTACAATCACCTTGACGTCCTGGCGCAGATCGGCCTCGGTCAGTGCATCCACAATCCTCTTCATAGACACCATGGTAGTGGTCATCAGGGAGGACATCCCTACGATGTGTGGCCTCTGGTCCCGTACCGCCTCCACGAACCTTTCCGGGCTGACATCGGCCCCCAGGTCCGTGACCTCAAAACCCGCGCCACCTAACATGATAGAGACCAGATTCTTGCCCAGGTCATGGATATCACTCTGCACGGTTCCAATGACTACGCGGTGGGCAGGGCCGGTCTCCCGTCCCCTCAACAAGGGCTTCAACACGGTCAGCCCCGACTGCATGGCCCGCGCCGCCAGGAGCATCTCGGGAACGAAGAACTCCTCGCGCTCGAAACGGGCCCCCACCTCTTCCATGGCGGGAATCAGTTGCCCCGTGACGATTTGCTCAGGCTCCACACCTCGCGCCACGGCTTCCTGAACCAATCGCCCCACAGAAGCCTCGTCACCCCTTAGCACTCCATCGTATATCTCGCCCAAATCCATCAATTGTCCTCCCAAACACTTGACAAAGGTACACTCTCAACCAGACTGCCTCTCAGAGGTGCAAGAACCTGCCCACTGGGGTCGCACCCGCCTCAGCAACCTGTGACAAACCCTAGATCGGATAACAGCCATACTCGTAAGCCGCCTCGAACATGGCCACGACGTTCTGGGGCGGCACCTCGGCCTGAATATTGTGTATGGGAGCGAAGACAAACCCTCCGCCCCGGCCCAGATCGCTGATGCGCCTCTTGACTTCGTCCCTCACGTCGTTTGGCGTTCCAAAGGGCAACACATGCGTGGCATCCGCACCGCCACCCCAGAAGACGATATCCCCGCCGAATTCGCGCTTCAGCTGATCGGTCTCCATGTTCCTGGCGGAGACCTGGACCGGGTTGATGATGTCTATCCCGCTCTCGATCAAGTCGGGCAACGCCCAGCGTATCGACCCGCAGCAGTGCAGGAAGATCTTAGCCTCGGTCTTCGAATGGATTAGCTCTGTAAGACGGCGATGCCGAGGTTTGTAGATCTCCCTGTACAGAGCTGGCGAGAAGAGAGGCCCCTGCTGCCCGCCCAGGTCATCGCTCAGCTCCACCACATGCACGTACGGCCCGACCTCTCCGAGCACCAGTTCCCAGAAGTCCAGCAACCATTCCAGAACCCGCTCGGCCAGGGCCTCCACATAGCGCTTGTTGCTGGCCATGTCCCGGTACAAAGGCTCGAGACCCCTCAGCCAGTAGGACTGCTCGTAGACCCCGCCGATGGGGGCGTGGATCATCACCGCCTGGTCAGTCTCCTCCAATAAGCGCCTGGCCTCCTCAGCAAGCCCCTGGACCCGTGCCGGGTCCCGGGGATCGGGAAACCTGAAGGCCAACAACTCCTCGATGGTGCCCTCTTTCAAAGGATGGCCGGCCAGGTCATACCAGAAGCCTCCGGGAGGCCGCTGATAGACAACGCCCCACTCATCCACAAAGCTGTCACTTTCCTCGTCCAGCTCGAACTCATAGTCAGACCCAGAGTGGGGAAAGAAGCCCACCACGTCAGCATGGAACATCTCTTTGATGGCGGGAGCAGGGTCCACGATCTGCTGAAACATGTCCATGATCCGGACATCGTCGCCAGGCATACCGAGATACTCCAGAAGCTTCCGATAAGCCTGGTGGTGCATCGAGGTGACCAAACCCCCGAAGTCGATCGGCACCCGATCAGGCTCCCTGTGATCGAGAGCAAGAAGAACTCTGTCGCGACCGTTCACACAACCTCCAGAATCACAGTCGTCACCCGCATTCTGTCGGGCAACGCCATCTCACCAGCACTGCGGCCCCACTCAGATGATGCCACGGCCCTTCGGGTCATCCAAGGCAGGTTCTGACCAGGGAAATAACCTACAAACCCGCCTAGCCCATGTCCAGCATCCGTTCAAAGAGCCGGCGGCGCCAGATGAGGCGCAGGACGAAAGCCCACCCCACGACGACCAGTCCAATGGCCAGATAGTCCTGCACCGGAAGCGGGGTCAACTCGAAGAAACCACGTAGCGGCGCGATAGCCAGCACACAACCGTACATGACCAGCATTCCCAGAGCCAGGGCGCTGGGCCGCCAGTCTCCACTCAGCTCATCTCCAGCGACCCAGAACTGAGTCGGCGGTTCCACGAAGGGAATCAGAAACAGCCCGCAAAATACGGTCGCGGTAGTCAAGGCACTGCGAGCCATACTCACGTCGCCTGTCCTCGCCAGGTAGAAGAGGTAGATCCCCAAGGCGACCATCGCAATAGTGATCGCGGCTGGCCAGACGAACCGGCTGGCCGCACGGATAACGCTTCGCGGCGCCGCTCCCGGCCGGGCCCAGGCAGCCAGGGCGAAGATCGGTATGCCCACCGTCAACAGGGCCAGGATGGAGTTATGCTTTGGCGTCACCGGGAAGGCTACACCGACGATTTGGGTGCCCACGATAAGCAGCATCACGTAGAAGGTTCGGGCAAGTAGCAGCCTGACCACGTCCTCCATGCCCTTGACGATACGTTGTCCCTCCCGAAGCGCGATGGGAAGAGCGCCAAACGAATCGCCCAAGAGCACGATGTCGGCTACACTGCGCGCCGCCTGACTGCCACTCTCCATGGCGATCCCTAGGTCAGCTTGCTTCAGAGAGAGCACGTCGTTGACGCCGTCCCCGATCATGCCCACATAGTGCCCCTGCGCCCGGAACAGGCCAATTAGTCTCTGCTTCTGCTGAGGGGTGATACGCCCGAACACGGTCGTCTCCTCTGCCACCTCGGCCAGTTGCTCGTCACTCATTGTTTCCATTTCCAGGCCCGACACGGTCCCGGCAGTCGTCCCCAGGCCCACCTGTCTGGCCATGGAGGCGACGGTCTGTGGATTGTCGCCAGAGATTATCTTGACCCCGACCCCCAGCTCACGGAAGTGGTCCAGCGTCTCCTCGGCTTCGGTACGCAACTCCTCCTGGAAGCTCAGGAGACAGAGAGGGAGAAGACCCGATGGCAAACGTGGCTCACTTGTGGTTTCTTGTAAGGCGACCCTGGTCGGGCCGTGGGCGAAAAGCAACACTCTCAGTCCTTCGCTGGTGAGCGCGTCTATCTTAGAGCCGAGCCCTGCACAATCCTCAAGATGCGATGTCATCACCTCGGGCGCCCCAAGCACGTAGACGCCCGGCCAAGCAGCGTCGTCGAAAGCCAGTGCACTCCACTTGTAGTCCGAAGAGAATGGTACTTCCTCGCTGATGGGATGTGCCTCTCCCCCCAGGGCCTCCCGAAGAGCTTCCGTGGTGCGATCCCCACTGCGGCTGCTGAAGGCATAGCCGCCCAGGATCGATTCCAGTTCGTCAGCCCTGGTCATCCAGGACTGGTCCAGGATCACCATGCCCTGAAAGCTAAGCCGATTCGTGGTCAGCGTGCCCGTTTTGTCCAGACACAGCAGGTCTACATGACTGGTGGACTCCACAGCGTTGGCCTCCTGGATCAAGGCCCCTTTGCCCGCTACCCGAACAACCCCCATGGCGTAGGCCACCGTGGTCATAAAGAACAGCCCCTGAGGGACCAGAGCCACGATCACCGCCGCCGCACGCACCCCCTCAACGACGGAGACGCCATGGAGGAAGAAGGAGACACCCAACAGAACCCCCAGGACGCCCACCGCTATCAGCAGAATGCGGATGACGAAATCGACCTCTCGCTGTAGGGGGGTCTTCACCTGGCGGAAGGCCCTGGCACCCTCCGTCATCTGGTTGATCAGGCAGTCGGCGCCCACCGTCAGCGCCTTGTACACCGCTGTGCCGCTGATGCAGAAGGTCCCGGAGTAGATGGCCTCTCCCAGACCCTTGTGGATGCGCTCCGACTCGCCGGTAAGGAGCGACTCGTCGACCTCCACCCTTCCTTCACCGATGATCTCCCCATCGACAACAACCTGGTCCCCGGGGCGCGCCACCAGTACGTCACCCAGCACAACCTCGGATGGCTCGATCGGTCTCTCCTGCCCCTCCCTGATCACCGCGGCCTTGGGGCGCGTCAGTAGGGCGAGGTGATCGAGCTTGCGCTTGGCGCGGCCCTCCTGAACCACTCCCACTACCACGTTAAGAAGCACCAATCCGGCAGTGACCACGGCGTCGCCCAAGTGGCCCATCAGGACCAGGAGCACGCTGATAGAGAAGAGGACAGTGTTGATGAAGGTGAAGGCGTTCTTGCGGAGGATCTGAAGATAGGATCGGCCCGAGTGGAAGAACAGAACGTTCTGCTGACCGCGCTCACGCCTAGTGGCGGCCTCGCTCTCGGACAGCCCGGTTATACTGCGCCTGTCTGCGAACTCAATACTCACTCAGGTTGAACAACATCCTCTCTGGGGATCCCTCCGGCCAAGTCGGCTCCTGGCAATGCACTTCCAGGCTGGCGCCACAGCTTCAGGCCCCGCGAAGCATCGCTCTACCCTCACCAGTAGTCCCTGGGACGCCGGTTGGCCACTGCTTCCAGGAGGATCCTGACGTAGTTGGGGTCGCCTCGCACAGACCCAGAGAACCCGCTGTCGGGCAACTCGTCCGTCCCGCGCATACGCACGAGCTCCCTGGCCCTTTCCACCATGGGCTCAACCATCCTCGCCAGGGACTCCGCACTCTCGACAGAGGGCTGCAGCTGCCGCAGCCTGTCGTAGAAGTCACCGATCAACTCCGAGTACTCCGAACCCTCCTGGAACTGCTCAGGAGGGAGGCCGTACCCGGCTGCAACCAGCTTCTCCCACACCCGAAAGACGTCTCCCGTCTTACCCGAGTCGCGAAACCACCCTGCCCCGTACAACTGGGTCAGTGTGGCGTTGACCTCCTCTATGCGCCTGTCCACGGCGGATGACTCGCCAGCGGAGGGTTTCCTTCCGGGCGCCTGGGGGATGAGCGTGGTCAGGTACTGCTGGATCTTGTCCGTCACGCCCACACCGGTGCGCGCCTGCACACCGTCCTCTATGTCCAGAAGCAGGGTGGCCAGGTTTCTCAGGCTTCCCCGCGGCACTCCTGCCCCCTCGCCGAGGTCGCGAGCCTGCTTGGCCAGAGACAGCATCTTTCTAGAGAAGTTCAGCACATCCCCGAAGCTCAGGCTCTCCTGTTCCCAGCTGCGCTTTCTAGCAGCCATTTGTCTCACCCTCCTTCGCTTATCACGCGTGCCTCGAACTGACTGTCTTGGTCCCGCTCGGCACCGCTCGATCTGCGTGTCAACAGAGTGCAGGTGACCGTCGGCCGACTCCAGGTCTCCCGGTGCGCCCTAGAGCATCTCCTCATCGGGACCAAGAGGTGCAGGCTTCGCTTCCCTCGACAGGGCCGGCAGTCTGCCAACAAGGATGAAGGCCACAGTGCCCACCATGGCCAGAGCCAGGGTCAAGTACCAGACCGAGACAGGTGAGGTATTGTCATAGACCCATCCATTGGCGACGGGGCCGATCGCCCAGGCGATCCCGCCCACCATGCCATAGACACCCATGTACCTGCCTCGCATGTCGACAGGCGCTATCCTGGCCACGAAGGAGATGGAGGTGGGCGCCCAGATCAACTCGCCGATAGTCACAATCACCATGGAGACGAGGAAGAACCACAGGTTATGGGAGAGGATAGTGGCCAGCGCACCCAGCCCAGTCCAGAAGGCGCCTGCAGCCATGATATAGGCGTCGCGGTACTTCTCTGTGATCCGGGTCACTGCGAACTGGAAGAACACCACCATGAGCGCGTTGATGGTCATGATCAGGCCGAATCCGCTCTCGGGGATGCCAAAACCTTCTTTCATGTACACGGCCATGAGTTGCATGAAAGGACCATAGGCCATCCACAGCAAGACAGAAGCCAGCGAGAAGGCGATGAAGCTGACGTCACGGAAGATGTACCCATAGCCTCCCCCGGCTCGCTTTGTCTCCTCTCCTGCGGTCAACTCCGGCTTGGTCTCCTTGACCCAGAAGACCACCATTAACACGGCAATGGTGGCGCCGACCGCCGCACTGCCGAAGGTAAGCACATAGGAGGTGGCGGCCAAAAAGCCGCCTATGGCGGGTCCTACAGCCACCCCCGCGTTCGACACCATCCTCAGCAGGGCATAAGCACTGGGCCGCTTCTCTTCCTCGATCAGGTCGGCAATCATGGCGTCGGACCCGATGCGGGAAGCCGGCTCGATGAGCCCGCTCATGGCGATGAGCACAGCGTATGCCCCCAGCGAGCCCAGCAAGGCGAAACCCAGCATGACGACAACTTCGTTGGCCAAACCCACAACCATGGCCACCTTGCGACCATATCTGTCCACCACTGGCCCCCACAGAGCCTGGGAGAATAGGCCCACGGTGGCATTGATGGCGAAGAGGAATCCGATTGTAGTGAGCGGGATTTCCAGCCGCTGGCGCAGGTAGAGCGTCAAGAAAGGCCAAACCAGACTGCCGCCAAGCGAACCGATGAACCGCTGGCAGAACAGAATCCAGAACTGAAAAGGGTATTCGGCTATCGTGCTCCTGATCCTGAGGACCATGGTGATATCCTGCACGTCCCGTGATTCTGCACCGGGACACACTTCGCCCTGGGATATGGCGGCTTTGGGCAAGGCCCATCATTATACCATGAAGAGGCTCCAATGCCAG
>DATEXS010000368.1:0-5371 GCA_035256725.1 Anaerolineae bacterium | reverse complement strand
AAGGCCGCGAGATCGTGCGCGACTCGCTCTGCCTCCTCCCAGTAGAAGACGTGGCCCGCTCCGCGATATACCAGGAATTGGGCGCCAGGGATCGCGGCCGCCAAGGCCTCTTCATCTTCGCGGGCGAGCAAACGATCCTGGTCGCCCCAGATGATGAGCGTGGGAGCCTTGATCTTGTGCAGCTCCTGGAAAGAATTGTCCTCCACGAGGCCCTTAAGGGTCGCCCTCCATACCCGGGCCGGAACCTTGAGACTCTCCTGGATCATAGTCTCCATGCGCTCCTGCGGCACAGGTTGGTCAACCGTACCTTCCAGAAACCGACGCACGAAGTCCGGGTCAACCGGGTCCGTCATTACCGATAGCTCTTCATCCCACATTCTCTGCACCTCCACATTGCCACGCAGGGAACGCGGGGAGCCGAGCAGAACCAGACCCAGAGTCCGACGGGGGTGATCTATGGCCACACGCCTGCCGACTAAGCCGCCGCTGGAACCGCCGGCCAACACCGCTGCCTCAAGTCCCTGGAGATCCATAAAGGCCACCAGATCCGCCGCGAAATCAGGAACAGTATACCCCTCCTCCGGGCGACTCGCCTCGCCATGTCCCCTCGGAGTCAGAGCGAAAGTGTGGATGGACTGGGGGAGAAAAGGAAGCATGGGCTCGAAGGCACGCCAGGAGCCCGTGTAGCCAGGCACCAGCAGCAGGGAAACGCCGCAAGGATCCCCCTGCTCGACGTAAGGAAGTCTCACCCCGGTGGGTAGCTCAGCAGACTTGACATCGATTGCCATCTCCATCTCCTTCTAACGTGATTAGGCGACGAAAAGGGGGCCAACCCTTCCGCGTGGCTCGCCCTGGAAACAACGCTGGAGAGCTAATCCCGCCTACCGGCGGCCCTCTTTGAACATGGTATCACACCCTAGTTGGCTTGTCACGTTGGAGGGCGCCGCGGAGGCCTGCAGGGGTATCGCCCCATCAAAGCCGCACGAAGTCCCACGCCCCAAGACGGGATGAATGCAAGACGTTACAAAGCTCGATCCTGCCCCCTTTTGCCGGACAGCGAGCCTACCTCCCTTCCCTCGAGGGTGTGGAAAAGGGCATATGGCAACAGCCGCTGCACCGCCCCTTCGATACGACCTTCGGTCTACTCAGGATGCGCGCAGCGGCGAAGGCAACGTGGGCAGCCGGACAGCCAGGTCAAATGCTGTCTGTCAACACCTTCTCCCCTCATGACCTCATCGTTTGACACACCGTGGTCGCTGCACTATGATTCCCCGGTCTGGCTAACACTGCTGCGGGGAGGGATCGCGTGTCAAGAGTCCTGGTGACCGGAGGGGCTGGTTTCATAGGCACCAACCTGAGCCACCGCCTGCTCTCGCAGGGTCACGAAGTGGTCATCTACGACAACCTCAGTAGAGCGGGGACAAAGAAGAACCTGGCCTGGCTGCGCCAGAACCATGGAGAGAGCTTCACGCTGGTCCAGGCGGATGTCAGGGACTACCCCTCCCTGCAACGGGCCGTGCTCGGCTGCGATGTCGTCTATCACCTTGCCGGCCAGGTGGCGGTGACCTGGTCGGTCTCCGACCCCAGACAGGACTTCGAGATCAACGCCCTGGGCACCCTGAACATGCTGGAGGCAGCCAGGTCCAGCAGTCCCCCGCCCATCGTGCTCTTCACCTCTACGAACAAGGTCTATGGGGGCATGGAAGAGGTGGAGATTGTGGAGCTGGAGACGCGGCATGCTTATGCCTCCCTGCCCGAGGGCGTCTCGGAGGCCCGACCCCTGGACTTTCACTCGCCCTATGGCTGCTCCAAAGGGGCGGCAGATCAGTACGTCCGGGATTATGCGCGCATCTACGGCCTCAGAACCGTGGTTTTCCGCATGTCCTGCATCTATGGCCCCCGCCAGTTTGGCGTGGAGGACCAGGGCTGGGTGGCCCACTTCCTCATCGCCTCGGTCCTGGGGCGCCCCATCACCATCTACGGCGACGGGAAGCAGGTGCGGGACGTGCTCTACGTGGACGATCTGGTCGCGGCCCTGGAGAGTGCCACGGAACGGATTGAGGTCACCTCAGGACAAATCTACAACATGGGCGGAGGCCCGGAGAACACCATGTCCGTCTGGACAGAGTTCCACGCACTGCTCAAGGAGTTGCTGGGCCACGAGGTCGCGGTCAGCTACGCAGACTGGCGACCGGGTGATCAGCTGGTCTACGTCTCTGACACCAGCAAGGCGGGAAGAGAGCTCGGCTGGTCGCCGCGCGTGCCGGTGAGGGAGGGGATCGAGCGGCTCTTCCGCTGGGTCGTGGACAACAGACAGCTATTCGACTAGATTGGAGTGAAGCGCAGAGTGGGTCTGTTCGATAGGCGCAAAGGCAAGACCAGGAAAGTCGTCGTCATCGGCCCCGACGGCACGCCCCTCAGCCTGATTAGGAAGCTCATTCAGAAGGGTGAGTTGCCCAACTTTGCCCGCCTGTTCGAGGAGGGCAGCGTCAGGCCCATGACCTCCGCCATCCCCGCCGTCTCCTCGGTGGCCTGGTCCTCATTCATGACCGGCAAGAACCCGGGCAAACACGGGATCTATGGCTTCATCGATCGCCTGCCCAACAGCTACGACACCTATATCCCCAACTCCAGGGCTATGCGTTCGGAGACTCTCTGGGAGATCCTCAGCAGGCATGGCAAGCGGGTGGTGGTAATCAACGTGCCGGTCACCTACCCGCCCCGCCAGGTCAACGGTATCCTGGTGGGCTGTTTCCTCTCTCCTAAACTGGAGAAGGCGACCTATCCGGCCCATGTGGCGGAGCAACTGAAGAACATGGGCTACCGGTTGGACGTGGACCCCTGGCAGGCCAGGGAGGACAGGGACAAGTTCCTGGAAGATCTCTACTACACCCTGGACAAGCGCGAAGAGGCCATGTCCTACTTCATGGAGACCGAGGAGTGGGACTTCTTCATGCTCCAGATCATGGAGACCGACCGGCTGCACCACTTTCTGTGGGAAGAGATGGAAACTGGCGACCCGAAGTATGCTCCCGCCTTCCTGAAGCTGTACCACAAGCTCGACGCCCTTCTGGGGAGACTGTACGAGCGCCTGGGCGAGAACACGACCCTGATTGTGATGTCCGACCATGGCTTCACCTTGATGAAGAAGGAGGTCTACATCAACCGCTGGCTCGAAGACCATGGCTGGCTCTCCTTCACGAAACAGCCTCCGGAGTCCCTCAACGACATCCATCCTGACTCCAGGGCCTACAGCATGGACCCGGGCCGTATCTTCATCAATCTCCGCGGCCGGGAACCTTTGGGCAGCGTGGACCCAGGGAACGAGTATGAGACCTTGAGGGACCAACTGGTGGAGTCCCTGTCCGGCCTGCCAGACCCCGACACCGGCGAGCAGATGATCGAGAGGGTCTACCGCAGAGAGGAGATCTACACCGGGGGATGCTTCCCACAGGCCCCGGACCTGGTGGCCATGCCCCACCGGGGATACGATCTAAAGGGCTCCATCAAGAAAGATGTGCTCACCGATCGAGGAGTCATCAACGGGGCCCACACCTATGACGACGCCATGCTCTATATTCAGGGGCAGGACATCCAGAAGGACGAGGCAGCCATCGTGGACGTGATGCCTACCATCCTGCACCTGATGGGTGTGCCCATACCCCCGGACGTGGACGGTAAGGTCCTTGTTTAGGTCCGCACCACCTATCGGCTTCTAGCCGTCTCCGTGTCAGCGACGAGGCTGGCGCGCTTCCGTGAGCTCAACTTCCAGGCCCCCGCTGATGCGAGCAATCAGGTTGTAAATCCACCCCGCCAGATCGCCCACCACCAGGAAGAGGAGCCCACCAAGCAGGCATGTAGCGGCCATGAAGGCGATCAGCAGCAGCCACGACATGGTGTCTAGCACCTGAACCTGCCGCAACACACCCTCCAGATTCAGAAGTGAGACCACGTCAATGGGGATAGGCTGCCCCAGCAGGCGCAGCTCGACCTCTTGCCAGCCTTCCAGCAGACGGCGGGTTCCTTTGAGCGCGAGGAGGCCACCAGAGCCGATGAGCAGGCTGGGCACCAGGGAAACCAAGGCCCCCAGAACACAGCCGAATTTGCTCAGTGAGCCCAGACCGACTCGACTGACCCTGTATCTGGCAGAGGGAGCTTCGCCCTTCTCTCTAGTCTCCATGTCCCTTGCAGGGGATTATAGACGACCACCGGCAGAGCTACCACAGTATCACTCCCCTCGCCGTCCGTTCTCGCAGCTACCTTCCAAATAGGGCGGGACTCCCCTTATCTTGGCAGTAGTGATCATGAGCTTCGATCACCCCAGGGACGAAAGTAGGCGCACTTGGGGCAACGGAATACCTTTCTCAATAGGTTACAGAAACGCACTCTATGGATTACGCCTGCACCAAGAGCACCTGATTCCCGTCAGGGTCCTCAAGGTTAAACCACTTTACGCCAGAGCCTGGACCGAACAAGTCGTCCTTGACGTCGTTGACTTTAACTCCCTTGCTAGCGAGCTCTTTGTGCGCATCCGCTACGTTAGATGTCGCAAAATAGAGTGTCATGGTGCCTGGCTTCATGTGTTCATGGTGGGCGGCGAGAGTAATAGAAGCCCCACCTTCAGGGAGGGTAAGCGATACCCACCAGTTGTTGTTCTTCCATTACTACAAAGAGCTTTCCGAAAATGAGGGTGAGGTTCGAACCCAAATCTGCGAAAATTCCTTTCTTTTTTCAGGTGATCCGTTCTCAAATTCAAATTTAGCTGTCTGTGCGAAATTTGGACCCTTAGCGAGCCACGGAATGCCCTAGCGGCATAGTAAGAGGGCGCAGTGTTGTGATACACGAAGACATTGTCGAAGCGGCGCTCATGAGGGCTAACGGTTTGCGTTACTGGCGCTGGGGCGGACCGTGGACTCCCCATCCGAGCGGAAAAAGGTTGAGGCGTAGAAAACTGCCTGGGATGGCGCAGAATCCCCAGCGTCCAGTGCACGCTTTGTTGGGCGGGTGAATGTTTCTGGTAAATTACTTGCGCGACCGCACAGTGCGCGCGAGCGGAATATAGATTTGTCGCTGGCGCGCTCACGGCTACTGAATAAGCCCGATGATGTTACCGTCGGGGTCTCTTACACTCGCGATCAGTCCTCAACTCACCGCTTTCTTCACGAGCGCGCCGATCTTTGCCTCTTCGGCGGCGGTCAACTCCTTCAGCGCGAAGGAGGTCGGCCACATGGCGCCTTCGTCGAGGTTCGCCTCGTCGCTGAAGCCGAACGTCGCGTACCTCGATTTGAACTTCTGCGCGCTTTGGAAGAAGCAGACGACCTTGCCGTCCTTGGCATACGCGGGCATCCCGTACCAGGTTTTCGGCGAGAGG
>DATEXS010000367.1:0-3799 GCA_035256725.1 Anaerolineae bacterium | reverse complement strand
GGGCAGGGTAGGAAGAGGTGGCCAGCGGGTCGTACCAGCTCTCTTGCCAGATCAGGGCGAAGAAAAGGAGGGGCTCCAGGCCTCTCTTCTCGGCCTGGGGCACGATGAGGTCGGCGAAGTAGACCGGGTAGTGGAGCTTCTGAAGGAACGTAGGGACATCGTAGAGAGAGTCCTCTGGAGAGAGGTTGAGGATACGCTGAGCGCAGGCGATGGACTGGTCGTTGAAGCCTTCGTTCCGGAAGAAGAGCGCCAACTGATAGAGAGCGAGGGGGTCATCCTGGAAGCGCGTGCGCACTTCCCTGAAACGAGCCTTGGCGCTGTCCCACTGTCCCACGCGAAGCAACTCCAGGCCTCGTTGGAAGAGTTGGTCGTTCGCCACCCTGGCAGCAAGTTCTGCCGAGGGCTGCTCGCTACCGCCTCCGGTCCAGCTGCTGAGCCACTCCTCCAAGGCCAGTCGCTCGCCTTCGTCGTCCGTCTGGTACAGATCCGGCGCATAGATGTCGGGGGGGTTCTCGGCTGGGCCTCCACGCAGCAGGTCCGATGCTCGCAGGCTGTAATACCCTCCAGCATCGCTGGCTGCCAACTCTTCGAGATACCCAACGCCGTCCTCAACCGCTCCTAACTCCAGGGCGGTCTTTCCCAGCCAGAACAGCGCTCGAGACCGCATCTCAGACTGGGCGTATTGCTGCACCATCGTCTCCCACGCCTGTCGGGCCTCATCGTACTGATCCAGACGATAGTGGGCGAGCCCGGCGCGAAACAGGGCCTGGGGTGCGTACTCGCCGGCAGGGAACCTCTCGACCAGGCCCAGATAAGCAGCGATGGCCTGCTCCCATTCGCCATCGTCCTCCAGGAGGTTGGCAAGTTTCCACTGGGCGTCGTCCGCCAGGGGGTCTTGAGGGAGGGAGGAGAAGAACTGCTGGTAGGTGTTTATGGCAGAGTCATTGTTGCCGATGAGGATCCAGGACCGGCCCATCTCCATCCAGGCATCACCGATCAGGTCGCTGCTGGGGAAGTCGTCGATGATGGTCTGCAACTCGTCGATGGAGAGGTAGTAGGCGTCGTAGCCGCGGTAGGCCAGGGCGGCGTAGTAGTGCGCCTGGGCGGTGTCCTCAACTTCCTCAATGTGGTCGTAGAAGGCTATCACCGCAGGGTCGTAGAGCCCGCTATAGTAGTAGACCAGCCCCCGCTCGAAGGGAGTGACGGCTGTCACCTCCAAAGCGTCCAGTGCCTCCAGAGCTTGGTACGCCTGGTAGGTGCGCGGGTACTCCTTGGCCAGCTGAGTGAAGGTCTGGACCGCCTGGTCCTGATCCTCCGCTTCCTGATAGGTGACCGCCATCTGGTATAGGCTCTCGGCGCGGCTGGCGTCTTCCTCGGTCTTATCCAGGAGCTGACCGTAGTAGGCGATGGCCTGCTCATACTCGTCCAGATAGCGTGAGGCCAGGGCCATGTTGCGCAAGGCCTGCTGTTCCAGGGTGAGGGGCGGGGCCAGGTCGAGCACCTGGGCGAACTCGTGCTGGGCCTCCTCGTACCTTTCCAACTCCATGAGGGCGTAGCCGACGTTGAGGTGGACATAGTCCGAGATAGTCGTCCTCTGCTCGCCGTACTCCTGGTAGGCGGTGATGGCTTCGTCCCACGAGCCCAGATTCTCATAGGCCGTGGCCAGGCGGAAGGTGGCAAAGGGGTAACGTTCGTCGTCGGGGTACTCTCGCCGGAATTGGAGGAGGACCTCCACAGCCCCGGAGTAGTTGTGGCCCAGGAGATACACTTCGCCCAGGTGGTAGAGGGCTTCTCCCGCCTCGGGGCTCTCAGGGTAGCGGGAGAGGATGCTCTGATAGACGCCGACGGCAGCCTCGTAGTCGCCGTTCCGTTGGTGCCGCAGGCCCGCCTGGAGGGCCTCGTCAGCGGCCAGGACGGGCGTGGCCGTGGCTGTGGGAGCCGCGGTGGCCGTGGGCGAGACTACGGAAGTGGGCGTCGCCGACGGCAGCGGGGTAGTGGTGGCTGTTGGGTGGAGCAGGGGGATGGGCATCGACTCGCTGCAGGAAGCCGCCAGCATAGACAGCCCCACGGCCATCGGTAGGAAGTATCTAGCTATGCCGGGAAAGGTGCGGCCCACAGTGCAACCCCTCGGTTCGCCTCTTGAGTGCAGGCATTCTAGCACAACTGGGCCGTTTCTCCCACAAAGAGCCGAGGCCAAGCTAACTCAGAGCGTTGCACTGCCGTCTCGATGACACACCGTTAGAGACCGCTTCTTGACAGTGATGACGATGCCTGCTATCCTTACCGCAATTCGCCGCCCTGGCACAGACGTGCAATCTTTGGCTAGTCTGTGGCAGCCTACTTATGGGGCGCCATGCATCACGTTAAAGGAGGTAGAATCTAGTGAAGCGACTTGTGATGTTGTCACTGCTGGCGGCCATGCTGCTGCCTGCTTGTGGTGGTGCTCCCCCGGAGGCAGCGCCGCCCACCACTGCACCCACAGAGGCGGCTGAGCCAACTGACACGCCGGCGCCAGAGCCGCTGGCC
Organism: Anaerolineae bacterium; assembly: GCA_035256725.1. GTDB lineage: Bacteria > Chloroflexota > Anaerolineae > UBA7937 > B3-Chlor > JAUVXJ01. The sequence continues at coordinate 1,273 of DATEXS010000367.1, read as the reverse complement.
ACAGCCACTACTGAACCGCCGACTGCAACGCCGGAACCGACTGCCACTTCTGTTCTCGAGGAACCGAGTCCAACACCAGAGCCGACGTCCACTCCGCAGCCTACCGCGACCCCGACAACCGGGCCTGTCGTCGTATTCCGCGATGACTTCAATGGTGTCCTCGCGGCAGGCTGGGATTGGGTGCGTGAAGAGCCAACTCACTGGAATCTAACCGACGCGCCCGGCTCGCTGCGCATTACCCTCCAGGATGGGTTCATCGCTCTGGGTTCGGCAAAGAACGTCCTGGTGCGCAATGCGCCCAGCGGCAACTTCGAAATTGCCACCTTTGTTCGCTTCACCCCTACCAGCAACTATCAGCTAGCAGGGCTGGTGGTCTACCAGGACGAAGCCAAATACCTGCAGTTTGGCCGCGCCTTTTGCGACCGTCCCGGCGCTTGTGTCGGCGACGGTGTCTACTTTGACAACCAGGGGGCTGGTGAAGGCTTTAAGACCAATTATGGGAGGGCCACGCCGAGTCAATCACTGGCCTACTTGCGGCTCCGACGTGAGGGGAATACATACACGGGCTACTATAGCGAGGATGGGACCAACTGGGCCGTCGTCGCTCAGGACATCAACAATTCGACGTCCATGCGCGTGGGCTTGATCGCTGCCCAGGCCATGCAAGCCGAAATCACGGCGGATTTCGAATACTTTACAATCACGGCCCTGCCTTAGGCGCGCCCCGGCCTCATCGCCCGTCGGATGCGGCGCAGCGAGTGTGCCCTGCAGCTTCTTGTTTGAGGCCTGTCACCGGAGGGGGAGGAGAGGCATCCTCCCCTGGCCTCCTTCGACAAGCTCAGGACAGGCCTCCCCTCAAGGGAGGGAAACTGGCAGGGGAAAGGGGCGGGGGGACCTGTGCCTGCCCCCGCCCCATGGTATGACTCAGCCCTAGTACCTCTTCAAAACCAGAGGTAGGTAGGCAGGGTACCCCGGCTCTACTCCTGACCCGGGCCAGAAGCCGCCGCAGAGGAGATAGGTGCCCCCGCCCAAACAGCCGGCATCGGGCTGGCCGATGGTGCCGCCCAACTCATAGGCACCGCCCACGCTGAACATGTATCCGCCGCCGTCCACCGTGCTCCAGGAGAGGTCGTAGGGACCGCCCCCCTGGGCCAGGGCCACGGAGGTGAGCAGCAGCAGGGCCAGCAAGGCCCCTGTTGCCACTGCGATTCTCTTGACAGTTGTCCTTCTCATCGCTGACCTCCTGGCGGCTTCCTAGTCGTGCTGGAGGATG
>DATEXS010000366.1:0-6934 GCA_035256725.1 Anaerolineae bacterium | reverse complement strand
CGGAGATAGGCACCCAGCAGCAGGTTGTCCAGCACATTCATGGTTGAAAATACCTGCCGTCTCTCGGGCACCTGGCTGATTCCCACACGAACCACCTTGTCCGGCGACAGTCTGCCAATCCGCTGATCCTCGAAGAGGATCTCTCCCGTTCTCGAGTGCAGGACCCCCGAGATAGTATTCAGAAGAGTCGTTTTCCCGGCACCGTTCCCTCCGATGACGGTTACGATCTCTCCCCGATCAACGTGCAGGGAGACGCCTTTCAGAGCATGAATGTTGCCATAGTAAGTATTGATATCCCTGATCTCCAGCAGCATTCTCTACCTCTCCCACGTCTCACCCAGCCGTGCCAGAGGACCAAAGCGGCCGGAATCCGAGCGCCTCTTACATCAGGTGCATTTGCTCATCGCCAAGATAGGCAGCGATGACTTTGGGATCCTTCTGCACCTCGTCGGGCGTGCCGTCCGCTATCTTCTCGCCATAGTCGAGGACAATTATGCGTTCCGCGATGCCCATAACGAAGGCCATGTCGTGCTCCACCAGCACAACCGTGACCCCGCGCTCCCTGATGCGGCGAACCAGATCCTCGAGCGAGTCTTTCTCTGGCCTGTTCAGGCCGGCCCCTGGTTCATCAAGGAGAAGCAGCTTCGGTTCCGTGGCCATGGCGCGGGCGATCTCCAGAGTGCGCTGCTTGCCGAAGGGGAGACTGGAAGCACTCATGGCCGCCATAGAATCTAGCCCCACGAAGGCCAGATGCTCCATGGCCCTGTCTGCAATCTCCCTCTCCTCTCGCTGTCCTCCCGGCAACCTCAGGCCGGCACTGATCATCCCATATGCGCTCTGGAGGTGCCGACCCACCATCACGTTCTCCAGCACGCTCATGTTATTGAAGACTTGAAGGTTCTGGAATGTCCTCGACAGACCCAAGCCCGCAATCACATGCGGTTTGAGTCCATTGATGACCTTGCTCTGAAACCTTATCTCTCCGCCAGTCGTGGACAACACCCCGGAGATGAGATTGAAGATCGTGGTCTTGCCAGCGCCGTTGGGACCGATGATGGAGAAGATCTCACCACTCTTGACCTCAAAAGAGAGATCGTCCAGGGCCAGCAAGCCACCGAACTGCTTTGTCAGATCTTGGACCTCCAGAATGGTATTCTCGGCCACGCCTCCTCCGCTATCGGCCAACATCAGGTTGCCTTCTCCGGCAGACGATCAAGGGGCTCCTCCCTCTCTCGGCGACTCGGGTTGCGCAACCAGGCGAAGGCTCTGCCCGCCGCATAGCTCAGTCCTTGCGGCATGAAGATCATGATCAGCACCAGAAGGACGCCGAAAATGATGATCTCATGTTCCCCACCGGCGCCACGAAGCAGCGTACTCAGCCTGGCCCGCAGTACCTCCTTGATCACATATACGATCGCCACTCCGAAAGGAGCTCCCCAGATGCTGGCCAACCCCCCCAACGCGGCCATGATCACCAGATCCAGCGAGCCCACAAACCCGAAAGGCGTGGGGTTTACCAGCGTCTGATAGTGAGCATAGAGGCTCCCAGCGATGCTGGCATAGACTGTGCTGAGGACGAACACCTGAAGCTTGAACTTCTCGATGTCAACTCCCATGGTCTGGGCCGCGAGTTCGCTCCCTTCGATGGCGCGCAGGCCGCGACCCACGCGCGAGTTGACGATGTTGAGGGAAAGCCACATCACAGCAAGAGCCACAGCCCAGACGAGGAAGTAGTACCTGTCTCTTGGCCAGAACTCGAAGCTGCCGATGCTCAGTCGTGGAACGCTGCCCACCCCGTCGGCCGCACCCGTGAAGGTGCCCCCCTCTCGAAAGAGGACGAAGATGATGAGGCCGACACCCAAAGTGCCCATGGCCAGATAGTGACCCTTCAGCCTCAGGACAGGCCGCCCGATGAGGTAGGCGATGCCTCCCGTAATCACCATCCCGGCCAGTATCATCAGCCAGGGCCACCACCAATCCTCGCCTATGGCCCCTGGGAATAGCACATTTATGCCCCGATTGGCCGCCTTGGTGGTCATGATCGCGGAGACGTAGGCTCCTATGGCATAGAAGCCAGCCTGCCCCAGTGAGATCTGCCCGGCGTGGCCCATCAACATGTTCAGCCCCACCACCACTGTAGTAAGAAGGCCCACCCGTATCAGTGTGTCAAAGGTGACGATGCCACCGGTGATATCCGAGAACTCGAAGCCCATGGGCTGTGCCATCTCGAGCCATCCCAAGAGGAAGATGACGATGGCGAAAACACCAATGCCGATGCTGATCTGGTGGCGCCTCCAACCCTCTCTCTGCATCAGCAGCTACCTCCTACCTACTGCTCCACGCCCCGCTCGCCACCGCCGATGATGCCCTGCGGCCGGAAGAGCAAGATCAGGATCAGGACAACAAAGGCGAAGATGTCTTTGAAACCCGCCCTGGTGACGCCCGCTGCCACATTCTCCAGCACCCCCAGCAGGATCCCACCGACGACAGCGCCCGGGGAACTGACCATCCCTCCCATGATGGCGGCTATGAAGCCCTTCAGCCCCAGCTTGAGACCCATGTCATAGATGGGCCTGGTGGCGGGGGACAAAACGACGCCGCCGATAGCGCCGAGGGCTGCGGCCATAGCGAAGGACAGGAGAGACATACGGCTGGGGTTGATCCCCATCAACTCAGCGGCACGGCGGTTGATAGCGCAGGCGCGCAGCGCCTTGCCCAGAATGGTACGCTCAAAGAAGAAATACAGCCCTACCAGCACAACCGCCAACGTCCCCCAGATCCAGAGGCTCTGAGCTTTCAGCATGATACCTCCGGAGCGAAGGATCTGATCCTCCAGCGCCAGCGAGCTGAAAGCAGGCAGGTTGTAGGCATTGGCGCCCCAGACAAGCAGAGCCATGCCCTGCATAAAAATGTAGACCCCCACGGTGATGATGATGAGGGTCAGGGTGTGGCTGTGTCGCGCGGGAAAGATGGTCAGTCTCTCTACCAGAGCGCCGATGACCGTGGTACCGGCTACTCCGAAGACGACCGCCAGAGCCAGTTGCAGAGCGGGAGGCAGGGGGAGATCGAGGTTGTTGAAAGCGACCGCGAGCATGGCCCCCGACATCACGAACCCGCCTTGGGCAAAATTGATGATGCCTGTGACATTGAAAACTACCACAAAACCGAGGGCAATAAGGGCGTAGATGCTGCCACCACGAATACCATCCAGCACCAACTGCACGTACTGGATTGCCCCGAAGCCCTTCGCATGGCCAAGATACAGAACAACGGCTACCAACAACACCATGGCAGCCACTGTGGCTCCTATCCTCGCTGATCTGGTGCGGACGATGTTCTGCATAATCTGCCCTCGATTCTCCTCAGCGAAGTTGGGGGGCCAGGGCCGAAGCCCCGGTCCCCCATTCTCTCCAGCGATCCTATGGCGTCTACCACTCCTCAGGTGGGAAGTACACCCAGGTGCCGTTCTCAACCTTGACGAAACCAAGGGCCTCGTAGGTCAGACCAAGGTGGTCCTCAGGAGTGACGTTGAAGACGCCACCCGTGCCCGGCCAGTCGGTGATGTTGGTCTCGATGTAGTCGCGGATGGCCGCTCTTCTCGCGGTCACGTCCAGGCCTTCCTCCAGGCTCCCCATGGCCTCGACAACCCACAACAGACCATCATAGGCGTGGCCACCAAAAGTACTGAGGCCTTCGGGTCCCTCGCCGGTGAAGGCCATGTAGTCCTCGCGGTACTTGAGCAGCAGTTCCTTCTGCGGGTCGTCATCGGGCAGCCCGTCGGCGTACATCATCTTGCCGCACGGGAAGACTGTCCCCTCGGCTGCCTCGCCAGCCGCGCTAATCATGGTGGCGTTGCATACTCCGTGGCCCAAGACAACAGGCAGGTCTGGCGCCCCTTCCCGGGCTGCCACCGTGACCAGGGCGGCCCCGGGCGGGACGGCGCCGATGACCAGCGCGTCGCAGCCGCTGGCTACCACGCTGGCGATCTGCGGGAACTCGGTGTCCGCGGGCTCGAAGCTATCCGAGTAAGACACCTCGATGCCTTTCTCTGTCATAGCTGCCGTGGTCTGTGCCAGGCAGTCCTGGCCATAGCCATCGTTGCTATAGATGTCGCAGACCTGGTCCCAGCCCATGCCCTCGACATAGGCTGCCTGCCACCCGCCAGAGTGGAAGTTCTCCTGCGGCGTCTTGAAGCACCACTTGTAGGTCTCGGCCGTCTCGGGGTTCCTGATGATGGACCGGGAAGAGGCCATAGAAACGTACGGAATCTCGGCCTCCTGCATCAGGGGCACGACCGCCAGACTCGGGCCGCTCCCGCTGCCGCCGACGATCGCATCTACCTCATCCTCCTCGATCAACCTGCTGGCCACCGTAGCGGCGATTTCAGGGTTGCTCTCGTCATCGTAGATGATGACCTCGATGGGGTGGATGACGCCGTCAGGACCGGTTACGCCGCCGGCTTCCTCGAGTTGAGCCGCGATCATTTCTGCGGTATTCCGCTCCGGCACGCCCAGACTCGACGTGGGCCCAGTGATGCTGGAGAAGAAACCAAGCTTGTAGGTCGTGCCTATCACCGGCTCGGGCGGCGTAGTCGCCTCCGGTGGGGTCGTCGCCTCTGGCGGAGGGGGTGTGGTCGGCGCTGCAGTTGGCACAGGCGTCCCACAACCTCCCACCAAGAGCGCCAGCAAGGCAATCATGGTCAGTGCAGTAAAGGCTGTCTTCTTCACTTCTTTTCCTCCTTGTGTATTTAACAGGACAGTTCATCCTACCAGACTTCAACCATAGTTGTGTGTGCTTTCCTCGACCACCCCCTTTCCCTACAATGGAGACGTGACGTCTCTCACGACGGCCCCCGCGAGCCGTGGACATCTGAGACACCATCCGCGTTGTTCCCAATCGCGGCACTTACCACGGCAATGGTCACCGTATTATACACGACCCGCTCGGGCCTGTCTACTTCGCACCTACTTCTCGGACCTCGCCCTCTAGAAATCGGGCGTCAGGACGATCCTTCTCATCAGCGTCGTGGAGTGCGCCTCCTCAAAGACCTCCTCGATCTGGCTCATAGGCCTGGTCTCCACGAAAGGCTCCAATTGCACCTTTCCGTCCAGCACCATCTGGAGCACGATGGGGTAGTACTCCGGCAGGCAACCCCAGCTCCCGATGATCTCGGCATCGAAAGCCATCAATCTGGACAGCGAGTACTCGTTGGTGTTGGTGGAGAAGCCCACCCATACTAGCTTGCCCACGAACCCCAGCAGGGCCAGGGCGATGTCCTGGGCGCCCCTCGATCCCGTCATCTCGAAGATCTTCCAGCCCCAGTTGGACGGGAGGCCGTGCTCCTTGCAGAGGTCACGGAACTCATTGCGGATGTCGCCAGCGTTCTTGTCGGTGGAGTTGATCACATAGTCGGCCCCGTACTGGAGCGCCCTCTCCAACTTGTCGGGGTGGCGGGCTATGCCCACCACCGTCCCCACGCCCATGGCCTTCAGGATCTGGCTCATAAACACGCCAAGGCCACCGGTCACGCCCAGGATTATGCAGCGATCACCTTCCTGGACATCGGCTCGCAACGCTGCCTGGTAGGGGCTGGTCACCGCATCTGCAACCACGGCCAACCACTCCAAGGGCATCCCTTTCCTGTCCTTCACCAGGCACAGGTCCTGCGAGGGCACCGGAATGTGGCTGGAGAAGCCCCCGTAGATGCCCAGACTGTTGCCGGGCATCTTCTGAGCCAGACAACGGTTCCCGCGGCCCATCTCGCAGATGGGACAGTTCCGGCACGGCATCACCGCAGGGATGATCACCTCCTTGCCCATCCAGCCTTTTTCCCCCGCGACCACCACGCCGCTGATCTCGTGGCCCAGGGTCAAGGGTGGTTTGGTCACCGTGGGAACGCCATCGTAGAAGTACCCCAGGTCCGTATGGCAGACCCCGCAACCCGAAATCTCCACCAGTACCTCTCCGTCCTTCAACTCAGGGACTGGGACGGTCGTCTTCTCCAGCTTCCCTGGCGTCACCTGACCAGTCTCTCTGTCCTTGACAGTTGGCTGTACCATCTGCCAGGTCTTGATCTCCTTGGGAATGCCAGCCATTAGTTCTCTACCTCCTTGATACAGATAGTGTGTCCTCTTTCTCAGCTTGCGCCACCCGCGCTCCGGCGGCGAAGAGAGCCGCCCCGAAGGCCCCCATCTCCTGGGGATGCGGCGCAATCTCCACCTTGACACCGGCCCGTTCGCTGATGATCTCCGCCACGATAGGATTGTGAGCCACCACCCCGCCACTCATGATTACGCGGTCGCTCAGTCTCTCCATCTCCAAGATACGCTTGGCCACAGAATTGAACAGGCCCCTGACGATATCCTCCACTCGCTCTCCACCCCGAATGCGGTCCAGCACCTCCGTAGCGGTGAACACCGTACAGAAGCTCCCCAGTTCCGTCCCCTTCGTTGATCTTCTGGCCAGCCCCTCCAGGTCGCTTAGGGGGATGTCCAGCTTGTAGGCCATCTCTTCCAGGAAAGCGCCGGTGCCCGCCGCGCACTTGCGGTTCATCTTGAAGCTGATCTTCCTGCCCGAGGCATCCAGCTTCACCACCTTGTTGTCCTGACCGCCGATGTCTATCACCGTGATCTCTTCTGGGTAGTAGTAGTGGCAACCCGTAGAGTGACAGCTTATTTCGGTCCTGCTCTGGGCAGCAAAAGACACGCTCCGTCTGCCGAAGCCGGTGGAGACGATGATCCCCACATCAGCCCTCTCCAGGCCAGCGCACTTTAGGGCCTCGTTCAACGCGGTCTCCGCCGATTCCAGAAGATTAGCACCGGACCTGCGCACGAAACTGCCTAGTATCTTTCTGTTCCGATCTATGATCACGGCCTTGGTGGTGGCCGTCCCGCAGTCCAGGCCAGCGAAGTATTTCGCGTTCAGGTCCATTCCC
>DATEXS010000365.1:0-2483 GCA_035256725.1 Anaerolineae bacterium | reverse complement strand
ACTCCGCAATCACGTTGTCTACACTGCGCCGCCTGGTCCGCCTTCCCTTGCCTTCGTAGAGCTGGGAATAGGCCTCGTTGAAGCAGAAGGAACAGTTGTAGGGACAGCCGCGCCCGGTGATGAAGGGCTTCAGCTTTCGCTGGCGGCTGAGGGGATGCGCTCGGTAGAGAAGTTCCCTGTCCGCCAGAGGCAGTTCGTCAAGATCGGTGACCAGGGGCCGCAGGGGGTTGCGGTGGACGCTCCCGTTGGATTTGATCCACCAGTTGGGGATGTTTTCGATGGGTTCGCCGCTCCCCAGGGCGTTGATCAGATCCACGGTGGCGTACTCCCCCTCCCCAATGCAGATCCCATCGACCCCCTCCTCGTCGATGATCTCGGGGAAGAAAGTAGGGTGGGGTCCCCCCATGATGGAGAACACTTCGAGCTGTGAGCGGATGCGCGAGTTGACGTCGAGGTAGTATCGCTGCGTGCCTGTGTAGACACTGTAGGCCAGCACGTCGGGCTTGGTTCTAAGGGCCGCCTCGACGGGGTCTTCCTCGGTGGCGACCACCATCTCGGTCTCGTGGCCCGCCTGCTTGAGCGCGGCCGAGACGCACAGAATGCCGTGGGGCTCGTTGTCTATCTCTTTGATGATGAACAGAACACGCACTGCCCTACCCTCAACCCTGGTCGGAGTCTATCACAGCCTTCGCCCTTCGGCAAACGTTGGCCCCCTCCCGGCCCTACGCGATGGCCAAGCGCTGATCCGAACCTTAAATTCTCGGCCATTCCCTCCCTCGGGTATTGACTCTCCAGCGGCTGGAGGGTGTATAATGGCCGAGGAAGGCCTTCGAAGATAGTCCTGTTGGCAAAGCGTCGACTTACACCAAGAGAAGAAGAGAATGGAGGGAGACATGTCAAGCCCAGAAGTCACGCTCAAGAAAGTGGACCCCATGACCGTGGCCTCGATACGAGAGGTAGTGCCCACCTATGCGGACATGGGCGCGCACTACGGAGAGATCTTCGCCTACCTGGGCAAGAACAGGGTGGCCCCGGCCGGCCCAGCCTTCGCCATGTACTACGATGAGGGATACAAGGAGAAGGACATCGACATCGAGTCAGCGGTTCCCATAGCTGGTCCCCTCGCCTCGAGCCATAGAGTGACGGTGCGAGAGCTTCCGAAGGTGGACCAAATGGCCTGCCTGGTCCACGAGGGCAGCTACGAAGGATTCAGCGACGCCTATGCCCGTCTGCTGGGCTGGATCGAGGCCAACGGTTATCGGATCGTCGGTCCCAACAGAGAGATCTACATCAAGGGCCCCGGCCCCGAGTACGAGCCATCGGAGTATGTGACCGAGCTCCAGTTCCCTGTACAGAAGGCGTAGCACCGTAGGGGGCGCGGCATGCCGTGCCCCCAACATAGCAACATAGAGGCGAGTCTTGACTCTTCAGCCGCGAGATGGTGGATACTGAGCCCCGACGGCCCTGAGTCCACGACGCGTTGCTGGAGGGAGGTTCGTGTTCAAGATCGGCGAGTTCTCCAAGCTCAGCCAGGTGCCCGTGAAGACGCTGCGCTACTATGACGAGATCGGCCTTCTGCGGCCGGCCAAGGTAGACGACTTCACAGGCTACCGGTACTACTCTGCCGACCAGCTACCCCGGCTCAATCGCATCCTGGCTCTGAAGGACCTGGACCTTTCCCTAGCCCAAATTGGGGAACTGCTGGACGGCGACCTCCCAGCCGAGCAGATGCGGGGCATGCTGCGCATGAAGCAGGCGGAGGTGAGCGGCCGGGTTAAGGAGGAACAGGAGAGGCTGGCCCGGGTCGAGTGGCGGCTGAGGCAAATCGAAGAGGAGGGAAAGATGTCCGACCAGGAAGTCGTCGTCAAGAGCATACCAGCGATGAAGGTAGCTGCGGTGCGTGAGGTGATCCCCACCTACGGGGACATCAGCCAGCTCTACAGCACACTCTTCAAGCACACGGGTCGTCACCGAGCAAGGCCAGCCGGACCTGCCTTGTCCATCTACTACGATGAAGGATACCGTGAAAGCGACATAGACGTCGAGGCTGCGGTGCCCTTGTCCAAGGACATACCTGACGGGGATCGCGTCAAGGTGCGCGAGTTGCCAGCCGTGGAGGAGATGGCCTGCACCGTGCACAAAGGCAGCTACGACAACTTTTCGGAACCATACAGTCGCCTAATGACCTGGATCGAGGCCAACGGATACCGCGTCTGCGGCCCGAACCGGGAAGTGTACATCAAGGGACCAGGCCTGCTCACCAAGCCCGCGAACTACGTGACCGAGCTGCAAGTGCCCGTGGAGAAGGCGTAACGGCGTAAGTCGACAGCGCCTGGAGCTACTCGCTTTCTGACGCCGACCGGCCTTCACTCTCAGCGAACGTCTTGATCTGCTGGTAGTGCTCTTCTTCGTCCTCCGCCTCCGCCTGGAGTAGCCGGGCGATGGTCACCTTGAGGCGCTTGCAGCGCACGCCCCTGTCCTTC
>DATEXS010000364.1:0-20436 GCA_035256725.1 Anaerolineae bacterium | reverse complement strand
AAGGCGAGAAGCGCTGATGAAGGTGGTGATGGTGGGTCCCTTCGGGCTTAAGCCCCGAGGCACCATGTCCCGGCGCGCGCTTCCTCTGGCCAAGGAACTCGCAGCAAGGGGCCATCAAGTGGAAGTGGTGCTGCCGCCCTGGGATTGCCCCGAGGAAAGTGGACGATGTTGGGAAGAGGATGGCGTTTCTATCAGCAACATTGCGCTTCCATCTTCGGTACCCTTCTGGGGAGAGGCCTTGATTACTGGACGGCTCGCCTGCGAAGTGCTGGAGGCGGGACCTGACATTGTGCATTTCTTCAAGCCCAAGGGATACGCAGGGGCGGCGGCCACCTTGCTGTGGTATCTCAAGAAGCTGGGTCTGGTCAGAGCCCGGCTAGTACTGGATACCGATGATTGGGAGGGGCCGGGTGGTTGGAACGAGATGGGGCGCTACTCCTCCTTGCAGAAGCGCTTCTTCGCCTGGCAAGAGAAGTGGGGCCTGAGGCACTGTGATGCCCTGACGGTGGCCAGTAGTGGGCTGGGGCGGCTGGCACTGGCCATGGGCGTTGCCGAAGACAGGGTTCTCCACGTACCGAACGGCACCGGCTCCCGAGACGGCCCACAGCTCGCCGGGTCCGAAACCCGAGCGCGGTCCAAGTGGGATCTGCGGGAGGGCCCGGCGGTGCTTCTCTACACACGCTTTTTCGAGTTTCAGCCAGAAGCCGTGGTCAGGGTGCTGAGGCGGGTCTTCGATGAGGAACCATCGGCTCGCTTGCTGGTGGTGGGCAAGGGCCTATTTGGAGAGGAGGAGCGCTTCCTGTCCTTCGTGGAGGAGGCGGGCCTCGGGTCACGTATGGTCTATGCTGGATGGCGAGATCTCAGTGAACTACCGGATTACTTCGCGGCTGCGGATCTGGCCATCTGTCCACTGGAGGACAATCTACTCAATCGGGCCCGTTGTCCGGCCAAGATCGTCGACCTGATGGCGGCGGGGGTTCCAGTGGTGGCGGAAAACGTGGGCGAGGTGGGGCAGTACATCGAGCACCTCTGCTCTGGGTATCTAGTTGCGCCAGGGGACGCAGACGGCTTCGTGGCCGGAGTGGTTCGACTTATGCGGGATGAGCCTCTCAGATTGGCACTGGGCAGGCGGGCCAGACGACGCGTGAGGGATAATTTCTCGTGGTCCAGGCTCGCGGAAGTCGTAGAAGGAGCCTACGCAGGATGAGCGTCCCTCGCGTAGGAAGAGCCTGGCGTTGGTTCGCTGTGGCTCTGTGGATGGGCGTGATCTTCTACGTCTCAGCCCAGCCGGACCTGCCGCATCACCCCGAAGCGACGACGGACGTGATCCTCAAGAAGCTGGGGCACCTGGCTGAGTATGGCATCCTGGCGGGGCTGGTTCTCTGGGCCTTGGTACAGGATGGCGACTCAAGCCGCAGACGAGCGATCCTGGGTGCCTTCGCCTTCGCTGCGCTGTATGCACTATCTGACGAGATTCACCAGCGCTTCGTGCCTGGCCGTGATTCGCAGCCCCTGGATGTGGCCTTCGATCTGGTCGGCGCAGGGCTTGCTCTGTCGGTCGTGGGCCGGTTGTTTCCGCCCCGGGGTTCGCCGCCAGGGCGTTGACAAAGGAGGCTATTGGGCCTATCATCTGACCGTGAATGCCCGTGCCTCCGCCCTGGGAATATGGAGAAGGCCCAGCCCGCTCTCTGATCAGATGGTCCACTCGCTCATCGTGGCAGCGGTGGTGGTACTCGCGGGGCTGGGCATCGCGATCCTTCCGCTTACCTGGACCTTCGGCCTGACCCTGGCTGCCGGCGCCATGCTGGTGATCCTCCTGCGGCCAGTTGTGGCACTGTACCTGCTGGTTCTTGCCATCCCCTTTGGGTCGTTGCGAGAGATAAGCTTCGGCGTTCTCAGCATCGGTGGGGCTGAGGCCGTGGCCGCGCTTGCGGGTACAGCCTGGGTGATGGGGATGTTAGCCCGCAGAGAGGTCAGGACGTTGCGTGCTCCTCTGCTCGTGCCCATGTCCATGCTGCTGGTCGTGCTGGCGTTCTCCGTTCATGGTGCCCTCTCCCTCCAGTGGAGCATCAAGGGGCTGCTGCTGTGGCTCGAGCTGGTGGCCGTCTATCTGCTCGTAGTGAACCTGGTCGAGGAGAAGCAGGCGCGATATCTCATCGTGCTGATCCTGGTGGCTGGGTGTCTTCAAGCACTGTTGGGGATCTATCAGTTCTTCGGTCGAGTGGGCCCTGAGGGGTTTGTGCTCTTCGATCGTTTTATGCGAGCGTACGGGAGCTTCCAGCAGCCCAATCCTTTTGGCGGCTACCTGGCCCTTATCCTTCCACTGTCGATGAGCCTGGTCATGACACGCTGGCCCCGCCGTGATCGGTGGGCCTTGCTGGCCGTGCCGCTGGCCGCACTCGCCCTGCTGCTGATGAGTGTGGCGCTAGTGATGAGCTGGTCACGGGGTGCGTGGCTGGCCTTCGCGTCCGCGATAGCGGTAGTGACCCTTCTGGGGGCATGGTACAGGGCCTTCAGTGGAATAATGGGGGGCCTCCTCGCCGGGCTGGCTGGCGGGGTGCTGAGTCTGTGGTGGCTGTTCCGGCCGGGCCTCGAGATGGTCCCGGCTCTGGTGCTGGTCATCTTCGCAGGTGTGGGTGCGGGAGTGGCGGTCTTTGTCTCACTTCGCCGTCGCTGGCCATGGCTACTGGCAGGGGTGGCGCTCTTGCTGGTGGTTATGCTCGTCGCGCTGGGAGGGGAGAGCCTGTTGCCGGAAAGTGTAGCCCAGCGCTTTTCCGACTTCCTGCCCTATCTCCAACCGTCAGATGTGACGGGTGTCCACGTGACGGACGAGAACTTCGCGGTTGTGGAAAGGTTGGCCCATTGGCAGGCGGCGCAGGGGATGCTCAGCGATCATCCGCTGCTTGGGGTGGGCATCGGCAACTATGTGCCCGTATACCCCGCCTATGCCCTGCCTGGCTGGAAAGATCCTCTAGGCCATGCCCACAACTACTACCTGAACATCGCGGCGGAAGCCGGCCTGGTGGGCATCGGCGCGTATGTGCTGTTTCTGGCTGCTTGCTTCCAGCAAGGTTGGTCGGCGACGCGCTCGGAGACGGGCTGGCAGCAGTCCGTAGCGTTGGGAGTCCTGGGAGTCCTCACCGCCTTTGCCGTACATAGTCTGTTTGACAACCTCTACGTTCATGGCATGAATATGCACCTGGCCATGGTTCTGGGCCTGCTGGTGGTGGTAACTCGAAGAAGAGAGGGTCCCCTTGTCGAAGCTTCTTGATTCGATAGTGGGCAGTCCGCCCGTATCGAGACTGCTGCTACGAGTATACGAGCGCCCACGCTGGAGACGGCTGTATCTCACCGTTCTTGGCAATCGCAGGGAGCTGGTCCGGTTCAGCAAATTTGCCACGGTGGGCATCATTGGGACAGTGGTCGATTTCAGCGTGCTGAACCTGCTGATCCTTGGTTTTGGGTTCACCAAGTTCTGGGCCAACACTTGCTCCTTCACTGCGGCCATGATCAGCAACTTCATCTGGAACCGGCTGTGGACCTTCCCCGAATCTCGGGAGCGGAACTTGGTTCCGCAGTTGACCCAGTTCGCCTTGGTCAGCGCCGGTGGCTATGTGATCAACCAGGTGATCTTCCTGGGGTTGGACGGTCTGATCTTTCATGTCTGGGGCACACTGGGCTACAACCTCTCCAAGGCCATAGCCATAGTGGTGGTCCTGTTCTGGAACTTCGGGATAAACCGCATGTGGACCTATCGTGGTATCGATTGATGCTGGCATCTGGTGTACGCGGAGCGAATGAGGTTGTGGCCAGGTGCGTATAGGGCTGGACTGCTCATCCGCCATCCACCAGCGAGCCGGCATTGCGCGCTACACCCGGGGCATAGTCAGTGCACTGGCCAGGCTCGGCGGCGAGCACAGGTTTGTGCTGGTGGTGGCGGGGAGGGAAGCCGGGAGCGACTTCGCTCTGGAACTTGGGGAGAACTTCTTGGTGCGGGAACTCCCCATATCCCAGAGGCTGTGGACTATCCTGTGGTATCGCCTGCAAGTGCCGTTGCCGATGGAGCTTTTCACCGGAGCGGTGGATGTCTTCCACTCGCCGGACTACGTGCTGCCGCCGCTTCGACGGGGGAAGAAGGTGGTGACCGTCCACGATCTGTCGTTTGTGCGCTATCCGGAAGGGGCGGAGCCGAGCCTGCGACGTTATCTCAGTGCAGCGGTGCCGCGAGCCGTGAAGCAAGCCGATCTGGTCTTAGCCGATTCGGAGTGTACGCGACGCGACGTCATCGAACTGCTAGGGGCTCCACCGGCGAAGGTGGAGGTCGTCTACCCAGGGGTGGACGAGGCCTTCAGGCCAATCGAGGATGCACAGGCGTTGGCGGGGGTCAGGGAGCATTACCAACTGAATCGTCCCTTCCTGCTGAGCGTGGGGACTCTTGAACCTCGTAAGAACTTCATTGCCTTATTGGAGGCCTATGCGGCCCTGAGAGGCGTCGATGGCTTCGAGCACAGGCTGGTTATTGCTGGCGGCAAGGGATGGCGGTACGAGGGGATCTTCAGGAGGGTGGAGGAGCTGTCGCTGGAGGGGGACGTTTCTTTCCTCAAGTACGTGCCTGAGCAAGACCTCCCCGCACTGTATTGCCTGGCAGACGCGCTGGTGTTTCCATCCGTGTATGAGGGTTTTGGGCTACCGCCTCTAGAGGCCATGGCGTGCGGCACTCCGGTTGTCGCGTCTGACAGTTCATCGTTACCCGAGGTGATAGGCGACGCTGGCCTGATGGTACCCGCCGATGATCGGGACGCGCTGGCGGGAGCGATCCGGAGGCTTCTCGAGGATGGCAAACTACGAGGTGAACTGGTCAAGAAGGGTCTATCGCGCGCAGGGAAGTTCTCTTGGCAGAAGACGGGCCAGGATCTCTTGGCTATCTACCGGCGCCTGTACGAGAGCTAATCTGGGATCGGCACCCAGAGGGGTGCCCATTCGCTGCCCGGGTGGGTGGTGAGGCGCCGGAGATTGCCGCCATCAGTATCCATGACATATATGTCTGCATTCTCATCGCGGAGGGAGGTAAGCACGATCTTCTGCCCGTCCGCCGACCAGGAGGGGAGGACATCCTGCCCCGGGTCGTTGGTGAGATTCACTAAGCTTCCGTCAGCGATCTGGACCAGATAGATCTCAGCGTTGCCGTCCCGCTCGCTGGAGAAAGCGATGCTCTCTCCATCGGGCGACCAGGCGAAGTCGCCGTCGGCGGCTTCGCTTCGCGAGGCGTTGTATTGGTCGGTGCCGTCGGCGTTCATGATGTAGAGCTCGACGTTCCCATCCCGCTCGGACTCGAAAGCGATGCGACCTCCGTCGGGCGACCAGGCAGGCTTGGTGTCTGCGGCGGGGTGTATGGTGAGTCGGGTCTGGTCAGTGCCATCGGCGTTCATGACGTAGAGGTCGTCGTTGCCATCGCGTTGGGAGACGAAAGCGATGCGGGCGCTGTCCGGCGACCAGGCGGGGTGGCCGTCCGTGGCTGGACTGGTGGTCAGTCTGGTTTGCTGGGAGCCGTCCGCATTCATCACGTAGATTTCCCAGTTGCCGTCGCGATTGGCTACGAAGGCGATCTTCTGGCCGTCGGGCGACCATGAGGGGAAGCCGTCGTCGGCGGGGTGCTCACTCAGGTTGCGCGGGTATGCGCCGTCGGCGTGCATAGTGTAGATCTCCGAGTTGCCGTCGCGGTCTGAGACGAAAAGGATCTGGCGGCCGTCCGGCGACCAGGAGAAGGGAACATCGTCGTGGGGCGACTTGGTCAAGTTGACAGCATCGGAGCCATCGGCGCCGACGATGTATATGTCGTCGTTGCCCTCGTGGTTGGCCATGAAGATGACCTTATCTACTGGTGCTGGAGGAGGAGTGGGCATCTCCGGCTGCCCAGCTGTGCAGCCCGCGATGACTAGTATGCCCATCAGCATGAGCGGAAGAGCCCAGCCGATTCTGAGCACGAACCACCTCCTGTGTGGATATCCATCTACAAGGGGAGCCCATGCGGGGCACCAGTCAGTGGCGGACAGAAACGCTCCTCTGAGCGCCAAGCTGGTGTACCTAGTATTGACCCCGGTATGAATGACGGGTCTGATTATAGCATCGGCAGAGCGAAGTGCAAGGCACTGACAACTGATAAGGGAGGTATAGATAGTGAAACTGGCAGAAGCAATGAGTCGCTTAGGCACGGAGACCGCCTTTGAGGTGCTGGCAAGGGCGCGCGCGCTGGAGGCGCAAGGAAAGGAGATCATTCACCTAGAAATCGGCGAGCCCGATTTCGATACGCCCTCCAACATCATAGAGGCAGGGGGCACGGCCCTGATGGAAGGGAAGACGCACTATTCGCCGTCGGCCGGCATCCCCGAGTTGAGGCGGGCCATCGCCGATTACACTGCGAAAACCCGCGGTGTCGAGGTCACACCCGAGCAGGTAGTGGTCACGCCTGGGGCCAAGCCGATCATGTTCTACTCCATCCTGGCTTTGGTGGAGGAAGGTGACGAGGTCCTGTATCCCAATCCTGGATTCCCCATCTATGAGTCGATGATCAACTTTGTGGGGGCGAAAGCTGTCCCCCTGGTCCTGGAAGAGCAACGGGGCTTCTGCTTCGATGTGTCCAAGCTGCGAGAGAAAGTCTCAGCTCGTACGAGGATGATCATCATCAACACGCCTCAGAATCCTACCGGTGGAGTCTTGACCAGGGAGGATCTGGAGGAAATAGCGGATGTAGCCAGGGAACATGACCTGGTCGTACTCAGCGACGAGGTGTACGAAAGGATCCTATACGAAGGCGAACACGTGAGCTTTCTGTCCATGCCCGATGTGCAGGACAGGACCATCTTGCTCAACGGCTTTTCCAAGACCTACGCGATGACCGGTTGGAGACTGGGATACGGGGTCATGCCAGAGGAGTTGGCTGTCCACGTCGCCCGACTGATGACCAACAGCAACTCCTGCACCGCCACCTTCACGCAGTGGGCGGGAGTCGAGGCGCTGGAGGGGCCGCAGGATTCCTCGTACAAGATGGTTGAGGAATTCCGGCACCGCCGCGATGTGATCGTCCCCGGACTTAATGCCATCGAGGGAATGAGGTGCGCCATGCCCAAGGGCGCCTTCTATGCCTTCCCCAACGTGGAGGGCACCGGCATGACGGAGAGGGACTTCGCCAACTACCTGATGGAAGATGCTGGAGTAGCGGTACTCGCTGGCAGCTCTTTCGGAGAACACGGCCGGGGATTCATCCGCATTTCCTATGCCAACTCCATAGAGAACATAGAGAAGGCCCTGACCAAGATAGAGGAGGCCATAAGCCGACTCTGATCCAGGCTATGGGCCCGCCGACGGGCCGGACAACGCGGCCGCGATGTCTTCGCTGTCGATCTCGAAGGCCGTGAACCAAAGCTCCCCCGAGGGTCTGGTGAAGTTGCGGACCACGCCCTTGGGGTAGTAGTGCTGAAGACTGCCGAGGTGATGCAGGTGAGTAGGGAGAAGGATGAATACAGCATCCTTCTCCCTTGTTGTTCGCAGGGGTATGTACTGAGCGGGATCGAGGACGTCCGTCCCTTGCAGATCCCGAGCGATGAAGCGGATGGTGCCGTGGCGGATGTAGAGCTTGGGTTCGCCCAGCAGATACACTTCGCAGTCGTCGCCGAGGGAGTTGGCGTATCTGGCGATGGCTGTGGCAGGCTCGCGCATGGCCCAGCCCTGGACGGTTTGGAGATAGTCGTTGAAGTAGGTGCGATAGTTCAGGGCGGCGGCAGAGCAGAGGGCAAGGGTCACGAGGACTCCTAAGACGACTTCGGTAGCCCTTCTTTCAGCCCAGCTTTCGCGCAGGACATCCACTGTCCTCTGAAGGGCCAGGGCGGCAAATAGACAGGGGACGGGCAGCATGCCCGCGAGTCGGGGCACGAAGGGCGCCGGCAGAGTGAGCATCCCACCCACAATGAGCGTGGCCCAGAACCAGATGAGCAGGAAGAAATGGCGGGGACGATGGGCGTGAGCAGTGGAATAGCCCAGCCCCAATACGAAAAGCACGGAAGTCACAAAATCGAGCATCGGTCCCCGGTACCCGTACTGGCCACTCGTATCCCCGCCATGGTTGAACAGAGGGAGCACACGGGCGGCCTGGCCCAGCAGTATCGCCACCGTGCCACCTCTGGGATAAGGGGTATCAACCCAGCCCTGGTTGCCGAGAGCATAGACGAAACTGGTGCGAGACAAGAAATGCCAGGGACGCTGTACGTAATACGCTGCCATGGGGGCAAAGAGGAGTATTGCGGCGAACCACAGGACTAGGACGCCTCGCCAGTGCTCACGGATGAGGTCCCTACGAGCCACGGCCAGATAGGCCAGGAACCCCAGGACAATGAAGGGCACCAGGCGAGAAGCGTAGTAGAGATACAACCCCGCCCCCATGAATAGTCCACTGGCTGCGAAATCCCACCACTTGCCCGAGCGCAGTCCCCGTAACAGAAAGTAGAAGGTGACTACCTCGAAGAGTGTGGTATGAGTGTAGTTGATCCCCAGCCGGTTGAGGGCGATGAAGGGATGAGAGACGGCCAGCAGGAAGGTGGCCATGAGGGCGGTCGTCCTGCCGAAGAGGAGCCGCGCCAGGGCGTAGAAAGGAATGAGGGTGAGGGTGCCCACTATCACCGAGCTCATGCGCAGGCCGTAGACCGTGTCCCCGAGGATTCGCATGCTAACTGCAGGCCAGGCAAAGCTCATCATGGGCAGATGGTACCAGCCCACTGAGATGAGGCTGCTCACCTCGCCGCTGAGGAGCTGGAGGGCCTGCATACCTGACTCTGCCTCATCGCCATGGAAGCCGGGCGGGATGTCGGCCACGCGATATCCCTGAAGGACGAACCCCACACCCACGATGGCGCAGACGAGCGCGATCTCCCACCCCGACCATCTCTCCACCTGTGGTTTGCGGGCCTCGAAGCGGCCTGTGCCCGACAGGACAAACAAGACCACGGCGGCTACGTACAGAGGAATGCCAGCTCGGAAAGAGGATAGGAGGTGGAACACCAGTCCACCACCAACGAGGGCGACGAGGAGGACGATACTGGTGAGTCCATGGCCCCGCGGCGGCCTTCTGCCTCTCCCTAGGAAGGACGAGACCAGGAGGAGCGAGCCTAGTAGAACCAGGCAGCCCGCCAGCAAGCCCGGCCGCCAGGTGAGACTTGCTTGCGCCAGCGCACCCAGGACCAAAGCGATGATGGTGAGCGAGGGTGGGTCCATCAGCTGAAAGGCGCGAGCCCCAGTGTCGAAAAGGGCGCGCATTCGGGAGTGCAGAGGGATCACTGGGTAGAGTACAGTTCAGGCTTCAACACGCCTAAGAAGGGCAGGTTTCGGTAGATCTCCCCGTAGTCCAGGCCATAACCAACCACAAACTCGTCGGGTATGTCGAAGCCCACATAGTCCAACGGGATGTCCAGTTCCCTTCGGGCGGGCTTGTTGAGCAGGGTACACACCCTGATACTGGCTGGTCCTCGGGTACGCAGGTTCTCGATGATGTAGCTAAGTGTCCGGCCTGTGTCTATGATGTCCTCCACGATGAGCACGTGACGTCCCTGAATGTTCCGCTCGAGGTCCATCAGGATGCGTACGACTCCGCTGGACTCAGTGGAATCCCCATAGCTGGAAACGGCCATGAAGTCGATCTCCATCGGTAGCTGTATCTCCCGCATGAGGTCGGCCAGGAACATCAAGCCGCCTTTTAGGATGCAGATGAGCAGAGGGTTCGTACCCCGATAGTCCTCGGTGATCTTGTGGCCGAGCTCCGCGGTTTTCTCCAGTATCTGTTGACGAGTGAGGAGGATTTCCCCGATATCGCTTTCCATGAGGGCTACTCCTGGCTGGCGGCGGGCTGGGTCATGGTTGTCGACTTCCGCTCGTGCTCCCACCTCATTGAGGGCGAGCGGCTCTCCCACGTCCGCGCGTTTGATGAGGATTATGACATAGTCGCTTCCCACGGGCAAGCCGACTGGTGGAAGCTCGAAAGCTCGGCGGAGAAGGGTCGGCGATCGCCAACTAAGTCAAGGCTTGTCGACTCTAGGTGCCCGATTCCTGGCGGAGCAGTGGTGGAAGCACCATGCATGGCGGAACCGGCTTTGACCTCACTCCACCTTGGCAAAGCGCAGATGCAGGACCTGGCTCGTTCGGCTGGTGATCTTGACCCTCTCGTCCAGGCGATAGCCTGCTACCCAGACTATCTGCCTCGGTGATACGACCAGTGGCAGGAGATCGCGAATGTGCTGGGGGACCTTGGCGTCGATCAAGAAGTCAGACAGGCTCTTGGAGCTGCCCCCCATGCCCAAGGGTTGGAACCTATCTCCTGGCCTACGTCGTCGGAGGATGAGGTTGGCGCCCGTGCTTTCCAGGTCGAGGTAGGCCTGCCACGGATCGAGATTCTCTAGGGCTGTCGGGGGCAAGTCAGGGGATTTCATGGTCTGGCTATGCACTATCCACGGGCTGTCCCTGAGCGGGGTGTCTCCGGGCACCAGCAGATCCAGGGGGCTATGCCACAGCAGTGGCAGATCGGGGTACGTCCTTTCTTCGCCGACAGTGAAGCTGCTGTAGTCCTTGATCAGGAATAAGCCCTGAGGCAGGGTGATCCGAGCGCCAGTTTCCAGCCTTTCCAGTCCTGTCCTGGCCTGTTCCACATGTGCCCAGGTGATGTCCCGGAGAGACTTGCGGAGGCGTCGTATCGCCTCCCTCAGCAGGTGCCTCTGAAGAGCAGGATGCAGTTGATGCCAGGGCTGGAGAGGAAAGGAGATCGTATCCTCTTGCTCCTCGGCCAACCGGTCCCAGACCTCGATGCTCTGGAGGTGCAGGTACTCGTAGTCGTCCGCGATGGCTTTGGCAGACCGGCGCAGAACTTCACGGATCCGTGGGTTGAAACTCTCCAGATGGGGGAGGAGTTCGTGCCGGATGCGGTTACGATGATAGGTGAGGTCAAGATTAGAGCGATCGAAACGGGGCCTCAGCCCGTGCTGGCGGCAGTACTCTTCGATCTGGTCCCGGGGTACTTCCAACAGCGGTCTAACCACTGCCAGCGGTGCTCCTGACCACCACGCCTCTGCACCCAGCAACTGAACGGGCAGCATCCCGCGCAGCCCACCGAGCCCAGATCCGCGCATCCAATGCATGAGGATCGTTTCCACCTGGTCATCGGCGTTGTGGCCTACTGCCGCAGATTGGGCGCCTATCGCTTGAGCTACGCGACTCAGAAACAGGTAGCGTACCCGCCGGGCGGCCTCTTCGACGGCCAGCCGGTGCCCCCGGGCGTATCCGGGGACATCGGCGTGGTCCACGGTTACGGGAAGGCCCCACGATTCGGCCAACTCCCGCACGTAGGCCGCGTCGGCCAGGGAGTCCCGACCCCTGATCCCATGTTCCAGGTGGGCCACGTGCAACTCCACGTCCAGTTCGTGTCGCAGCGCCAGCATGGCGTGGAGCAGACACAGAGAATCGGGTCCTCCGGAGACGCCCACCACCAGGGTCTCACCGCGTTGGAGCATCTCATGCTCCAGGATCGTCTGTCGTACGGTTTCCAGCAAGAGCATCGGTCCCACACCGCCATTCTCATTCTAACATAGTAGCGGAGAAGCGGCAGGACCTGACCGATGTCACACAGATGGGCGGCAGAAGTATGGCCCAGGCAGCAAGGACTGAGTGGGCTGATAGCCTGTCCAGAGTCGGCCAGGGATAGACTGGTAGCGTGGCTGGAGGCATCCTCTCTTGGGGCGTCGAGGAGCAGACAGGTCGCGGGTGGGCTGCCGACGTGATGATCAATCGGCTCTCTTGCCTGTTCGTGGGGCGGAGCTTTGCGGGTGCGCGTGATCGGAGTTGCTTGACGAAAGACTGGAAGTACCATAGAATAGAGGAATGTATGTGTCAGTGGCGGGCCTCGCGGCCTGCCTTTCCGTAGTCGAATGATGGTTATCGGGTATGTTCGAGACTCTAACTGAGAAGCTGCAGGGCGCCTTCGACAAGCTCGCCCGCAAGGGACGTCTGACGGAGAAGGACGTCGACGAGGGCTTGCGTGAGGTGAGGATCGCCTTGTTGGAGGCCGACGTCAACTTCAAGGTCGTCAAGGAGTTCATCGGGCGAGTGCGAGAGAGGGCTGTGGGAGCGGAGGTGATGCACAGCCTGACGCCGGCCCAGCAGCTCAGGAAGATAGTCTACGAGGAGTTGACCGCCCTCCTAGGCAAATCCGCGCAGATCGATCTCTCCGGCCAACCTCCTCACGTGGTTATGCTGGTGGGCCTGCAAGGATCCGGTAAGACCACGACTGCGGCCAAACTGGGGATCCAGCTCCGCAAGCAGGGCCAGAGGCCTCTTCTGGTGGCAGCAGATACCAGAAGGCCGGCGGCCGTGCAGCAACTGGAGATACTCGGCAAGGAGATGGACCTCGCCGTACACAGCGAGGGAACTTCGGTGCCGCCCCCGGAGATCTGCTCTCACGCGTTGAAGAGGGCCCAGGAGTCGGCATACAGTGTGGTCGTCGTCGATACGCAGGGACGTCTGCATGTGGACGACCAGTTGATGGCTGAACTGGAGCAGATGAAGAGTCAGCTAAGGCCAACCGAGATGCTACTGGTTGCCGATGCGATGACGGGCCAGGACGCGGTAAGCGTGGCCCAGGAGTTCCATCAACATGTAGGTCTGACGGGCTTGATTCTCACCAAGATGGACGGCGATGCCAGGGGAGGCGCCGCGCTGTCTATGCGCTCTGTCACCGGAGTGCCCATCAAGTTCATTGGCGTCGGGGAGAAAACAGGAGACCTGGAGCCGTTCTACCCAGACCGTCTGGCGTCGCGCATCTTGGGCATGGGCGACCCTCTGACCCTCATCGAGAAGGCACAAGAGGTGTTCGATCGCGAGCAGGCGCTCAAGATGGAGGAAAAGCTCCGGACTGCCAGCTTCACGCTGGAAGACTTCCTGGCGCAGCTCCACGAAGTGAAGAAGATGGGGCCGATGAGCCAAATCCTGGGGATGATACCGGGTCTATCGGGGCTCGCGGGTCACCTACCTGAGGAGGCCACGGACACGCAGCTGGTGAAGATCGAGGCGATGATCAACTCCATGACCTCGATGGAGCGGCAGAACCCCAAGATAGTGGGGGGCAGCCGGAAGCGCCGTATCGCTCGGGGCAGCGGCACGACGGTAGAGGAAGTGAATCAACTCCTGAGCCAGTTCAGACAAGTACAGAAGATGATGAAGCAGGTCAGTAGGGGCCGCATTCCCGACCTGCTGTCGATGTTCAGATAGCGAAGCCATACTCGCTTGTTCGGGACCAGGTACTATTCGCACGGAGAGGAGACAGAGAAGTACAGATGATCAAGATCAGGTTGCGCCGGGTTGGGGGCAAGAAGCAGCCTCACTACAGGGTGGTGGTGGCCGATGCCCGTTCCCCCAGAGACGGCCGCTTCATCGAGATAATCGGTCACCTCGATCCGCGTCAGGACCCTCCCGCCTTCCACATAGCGGAGGAAAGGGCCATCCACTGGCTTCAGCAGGGGGCACAGCCGACTGAGGCTGTGGTTCGGATGTTGAACCAGCTGGGCACCTACCAGAAGGTGGAGAGGGTCAAGGCTGGTGAGTCTCTGGAAGAAATCATGGCCGAGATGCGGGTCGAGGTTGCAGAGCGGGAGCGCGTGGCCGAGAAAACCGCGGAACCGCCCAGAGCCGAGGAGGCTGCTGAGGAACCAGCCCGTGAGGAGATCGAGGGGCCAGGGGTTGATACGCCCGTGGCGGAACTGGGGCTCTCCAGTCGCATAGTCAAGTCGCTGTCCGGAGCGGACGTGGACACCGTCCGCGACCTGGTGGACAAGCTGGCAGAGGGGAGAGAAGCGGTCTTGGGTATCTCCGGGCTGGGTGAGAAATCCCTGGTAGAGATAGAGGAGGTGCTCAAGGCCCACGGTCTTCTGGAGTAGAGATGTCTCGCGCCGCCGGAGCGGATGAGTGTTTCGGCAGGCGTCTCAGTTCCCACCACTTGACGGAGGAGAGAGCGGCGGCTTCCCTTGTCCACTGGGGCCGCCTTCCTGTTACAGGGGTCTGGATCTAAGGAGGCGTGGTGACCATGCGAGAACTGGTGGAGTACATGGCCAAGTTGTTGGTGGACAATCCTGACCAGGTGGAAGTAACAGAAGTGAGCGCCACGCGCTCGGTAATCCTTGAGCTGCGCGTGGCGCGTGAAGACATGGGGCGAGTCATCGGCAAGCAGGGCAGGGTGGCCAATGCCATGCGGACGCTGCTCAAGGTGGCGGCAGCCAAGCAAGGCAAACGGGCCATACTGGAGATTGTGTAGGTGCGAGCAGGTCGCGGCGCACCACGCGCGGCGCGCTCAAGCCGGCCTTCTCATCTGGTCATCGGGCGCATTGTGAGCCCACACGGGGTGAGAGGAGAGCTACGGGTCAAGGTACTGACGGACTTTCCCGACCGCTTCGGCCGGCTGGAGACTATCTACCTGGGCGATGAGCACACCCCGGCTGCGGTCGAGGGTCAACGGGTGCACGGGGGGAATGTCCTGCTCAAGCTAGCTGGTGTTGACCGACGAGAGGAAGCGGAAAAGTTGCGCGACCTATTGGTCCACGTCCCCATGGACGAGGCCGTGCCCTTGAAGGATGACGAGTACTATGTGTACGAGATCGTGGGGCTGGAGGTATGGACCACGGAGGGTGAGCACCTGGGCCGCGTGGTGGAGGTAATCGAGACCGGCAGCAACGACGTGTATGTGATCAGAGACGGGGCGAAGGAGATACTGATCCCGGCTTTGTCTCACGTGGTGCTCGATGTGGACCTCAAACAGGGGCGCATCGAGGTGCAGATGATGAGGGGATTGCGTTGAGAGCCTCACGTCCGGGCCGCCGGGACGAGGGAAGTTGAAAGCTATCGAAGTGGGCGACGTCAAGTATTGGGTCGGGTTGAACACCGTCTCCGGAATCGGGCCGGTGCGTTTCAAGAGACTTCTGGAGCATTTCCAGGATGCGGGTTCTGCCTGGCAGGCCAGCCAGAGCGAACTCCAGGCAGCGGGACTGGATAGCCGATCCATTGAGGCGCTATTGGCCACCAGGCGGAGCCTATCCCTGGACAGCGAAGTGGCGCGGCTGGCGCAGGAAGGGGCCACCGTCCTGACCTGGGAGGATGAGGGGTATCCTTCCCGGCTGCGTCAAATTCACAGCTCTCCGCCTTTACTTTACGTCAGGGGGGAAATCCGGCCACAAGACGAATGGGCGGTGGCGGTGGTCGGGACGCGGGCCGCGACCAGATACGGGAGACAGATGGTCGAGGAGATAGCCGGTGATCTGGCCAGAAGCGGGATCACGGTGGTGAGCGGCCTGGCCAGAGGCATCGACTCGCTGGCCCATCGGGCTGCGCTCCGGGCAGGCGGACGCACGATCGCCGTGCTCGGAAGCGGCATTGACATAATCTATCCCCACGAGCATCGTGACCTTGCCGGCAAGATCGTAGAGCGAGGGGCGCTGATCACAGAGTACCCCCTGGGCACGAAGCCGGAGGCGGGGAACTTCCCTCCCAGAAACAGGATCATCAGCGGCCTGTCTTTGGGTACGTTGGTAGTGGAGGCGGGTAAACGCAGCGGAGCGCTGATCACTGCGGACTATGCCTTGGAGCAGGGTAGGGAGGTCTTCGCCCTGCCCGGCAGCGTAAACAGTCGCAAGAGTGAGGGTACAAATCGGTTGATTCAGGAAGGAGCGGCCAAACTCGTCATGTCCGTGGAGGACATCTTGGAGGAGCTAAACCTGACCATGGTGGAGCGACACCAAGAGGTACGCGCGGCCGTTCCCGCAGACGAGCGGGAAGCGCGGATACTCGAGCATGTCTCCTCCCAGCCGCTCCACGTGGATGAGATAGGGCAGAGGGCTAACCTACCTATCTCGGAGGTGACCAGTACCCTGGCCATGATGGAACTCAAGGGAATGGTTCGACAGGTGGGAGGCATGAACTATGTCGTGGCCCGGGAGAGAGGCGTGCAATATGCCGTGGACTGAGGGGAGGCGCTGATGTATGCTGTCGTCTTGGCAGGGGGGAGTGGAAAACGCCTCTGGCCCCTCAGCCGCCGAGAAAGCCCCAAGCAGTTGCTAGACATAACCTGCCAGGAGAAGACGCTTATCCGGGAGACCTACGCCCGCCTGCAACCGCTCGTGCCGGACGAGAACCTCTTCGTGATCACTGCCGGGCAGTACGTCGCGAGCACCAGAGAGCAGTTGCCGTCGTTACCAGCAGCAAACGTGATCGCGGAACCCGAGGGGAGAGGATCGGCTCCGGCCATCGGCCTGGCCGCCGTCCATTTATTGCGAAAGGATCCCGACGCCGTGATGGCCTGCCTGCCGGCGGACCATCACATCGCGGAGCCGGAGAGGTTCCGCCGGGCGTTATCAGCAGCAGGACAGGTGGCTCAGCAGGGCCACCTGGTCACTTTAGGGATCAGGCCCCAGCGACCACACACCGGCTATGGCTACATAGAGCTCGGCCAGAGGCTGGCCGATGTGGACGAGCATGCCGTCTATGCTGTGCGTCGGTTCACCGAGAAGCCGGACGAGGAGACTGCGGCTCTGTTTGTGGAGGGAGGACGCCACCTGTGGAACAGCGGGATGTTCATCTGGAAGGCGTCGGTCATTCTAGAAGAGATAGCCAGACATCTTCCCCGGCTTCACGCGTGTTTGTCAGAGCTGGCTGGCGTCTTGGGGACGGATAAGGAGGAGGAGGTTCTGGCGCGAAGCTGGTGTCAGGTAGAGAAGGAAACCATTGACTTCGGGGTCATGGAGAAGGCAGACAGCGTGGTGGTCGTACCCGTGGAGATGGGCTGGAGCGACATCGGGAGTTGGGCCAGTCTCATCGAGCTGTTGCCTGCGGACGGGGACGGGAACGTGGTGGTGGGGAACCATCTTGGGCTGGAGACCAAAGGGTCGCTCATCTATAGCCCGCGGCGCCTGGTGGCCACAGTAGGGGTGGAGAACCTCATCATCGTGGAAACGGAGGATGCCATCCTCATCTGCCCGCGAGAGAGAGCGCAGGAGGTCAAGAGGCTCGTGGACAGGCTCGAAGAGGAAGGGTGGCAGGAGTGCTTGTGAGGTGACTCGACCTATGGAAGCGTATTGCGTGCGGTGTAAGGCCAAGAGGGAGATGGCGGACCCGCACCCTGCGTACACGAAGAAAGGCCAGCCTGGAACGAAGGGGACCTGCCCTGTGTGCGGCAGCGGCATGTTTCGCATGGGCGAGACGGAGGCGCATGCCGGGCTTCCCAAGCCAGAGACGCCCTCGGGAGACGGACGACTGGTTATCGTGGAGTCCCCGGCCAAGGCACGGACCATTGGTAAATTCCTGGGCAAGGAGTACCGCGTAGAGCCCACCATCGGGCACGTGCGGGACCTCTTGAAGTCCCGTTTGAGCGTGGATATCGATAACGACTTCGCGCCGACGTACCGGATTCCCAACGAGAAGCGCAAGGCGGTCGACCGTCTTAAGAAAGAGGTGAAGAGAGCGGGCGAACTGTTCCTGGCCACAGACCCGGACAGAGAAGGCGAGGCGATCGCCTGGCACGTTCTGGAGGTGGTGGACCCCGGCGATCGCTTGGTACGCAGGGTGGTCTTTCACGAGATCACCGAGCCGGCCGTGCGGGAGGCCTTCGCCAACTATCGTGACCTGGACATGCAATTGGTCAACGCCCAGCAAGCCCGGCGGATCCTGGACAGATTGGTCGGATATCAGATCAGTCCACTGCTCTGGAGGACGGTTAGAGGAGGGCTGTCGGCGGGTCGAGTCCAGTCAGTGGCCGTGCGCCTGGTCGTGGAGCGGGAAAGGGAGATCGAGGCCTTTGTCCCCGAGGAGTACTGGTCCATTGAGGCAGAGCTGGCCAAGGAGGAGACTAGGGGACAGGAGAACCGCGGTGGGTTCTGGGCGAAGCTGCACAGGGTGAGAGGCGAGGAAGTTGACCTGCGCGACGGAGGGGAGGCTCAACGGATCGTCGATGATCTCCACGGCGCGGCCTACATCGTCGCCGAAGTACAGAGCCGAACCAGTCGCCGCAAAGCGCCAGCACCCTTCCGGACCAGCACCCTGCAACAAGATGCCTCGGGCCGGCTGAGGTTCTCTGCCAGGCAGACGATGCGCGTGGCCCAACAGCTATACGAGGGCGTAGATCTGGGTCCGGAGGGCAGTGTCGGCTTGATCACCTATATGCGCACGGACTCGGTCAGCGTCTCGGCACAGGCCCAGGACGAGGCTCGCTCTTACATCGCGCGGGCCTTTGGGGATAGGTACCTACCTGCCAAGCCTCGCCAGTACAAGACCCAGGTTAAGGGCGCTCAGGAGGCCCACGAGGCCATCCGGCCTACCTCCGTGCGCAGAGAGCCACAGGCGATCAAGCAATACCTCTCCGAGCAACAGTTTCGCCTGTACGACTTGATCTGGAGGCGGTTCGTTGCCAGCCAGATGGCCCCAGCGGTGATCGAGAGCGTCATCGTTGACGTAAAGGCGGGGGACCCGCAAGGGGAGATGCCCTATCTGTTCCGAGCGACGGGGTCGGTGGTCAGGTTCCCTGGATTCCTGAGGGTATACCGCGACAGAAGAGAGGATGACAGGAGTGTGCTGCCGCTGCCGGTTCTCTCCGTCGATGAGGCCCTGGACCTGCTTCAGTTGCTTCCCAACCAGCACTTCACCAAACCGCCACCCCGGTATAGCGAGGCGACCCTGGTCGGGGCACTGGAGGAGTATGGAATAGGGCGGCCCAGCACCTACGCACCTATCCTGTCGACAATTCAGACCAGAGGCTATGTGGATCTGATCGAGAGGCGTTTCCATCCCACCGAGCTGGGCTTCATCGTCAACGACCTGCTGGTGGAGCATTTCCCGGAGATCGTCAATGTGGACTTCACCGCCCGCATGGAAAAGGACCTCGACCGCATCGCCTCTGGCGAGCGGGAATGGGTCCCCCTCTTGAGGCAGTTCTACGACCGGTTCGAGGGCCAGTTGGACAAGGCCCGGGAGCAGATGAAGAAGGTGGAGCTCACGCCCGAGCCGGCCGGCATCGACTGCGAGGAGTGCGGCAGCCCCATGATCGTCAAGATGGGAAGATACGGCAAGTTCATCGCTTGCAGCAACTATCCGGAGTGCCGCAACACCAAGCCCTACGTGGTCAGAGTTGGCGTCGATTGTCCCCGCTGCGGCGGTGACCTGCTAGAGAAGAAGAGCCGCAAAGGGCGGCTTTTCTACGGCTGCGCCAACTACCCGGCGTGCGATTTTGCCACCTGGGACAGACCTGTCCCCGGCGCCTGCCCGGACTGCGGTGGGCTGATGGTGGAGGCTGGCAAGCAGAAGATCAAATGTATCGAGTGCGGCGCGGTCCGGGAGCGAGTCGCCCAGGAAGCGCCTTCGGAGGAGGAGCCAGAGGAAGCCCAGGCGTACTAACCCGTTGGCCGAGATCGGCCCTCGGCCGCAGCGAGTAGGGGGGCGCTAGTGCGGGCCGTCCCTAAACCGCGACGAGAGGGAGGAAGGAGTGTCGGGGGATAGCGATCATCTCCAGGCCGTAGAGCGGCAGCTCGAGGGCTACATCGCTCACCTGCGGGTAGAGAAAGACGCCTCACCCTACACTCTGCGCAACTACTCCCACGAGATCCAGCAGTTCCTGGATTTCCTGCGCCGAGAGGGCATCGACTCGTGGGAAGCCGTCGACCGACAGGCGCTGCGCCGCTATCTCCTCTGGCTGCGCAAACAGGGCTACGTGGAAGCGAGCATGGCCCGCAAGCTCTCCGAGCTGCGCTCCTTCTGTCGCTACCTCATTCAGGAGGGAGCGCTGGGCTCTAACCCCTTTGACACGGTGTCCTCGCCCAAAGTGCCCAAGAGGCTGCCTCGCTACCTGAAGCTGGAGGAGATAGAACTTCTTCTGGCTGCTCCTGATCTCTCCACACCTCTGGGCCAGCGAGACAGGGCAATTCTGGAGCTCCTCTACGCGGCGGGCGTGAGGCTGAGCGAGCTGGTAAGCCTGGATCTGGGCCATTTGACCATGGAGAGCGGGCAGATGGTAGTCTGGGGCAAGGGCGGAAAGGAGCGGCTGGTGCTGCTGGGGGAGCCTGCGGTAAGAGCGCTGCGAGCCTACATCAGCGATGGGCGGGCCAGGCTCCTGGGCAACAAGACCACCAATGCTCTGTTCCTCAACCGCTTTGGACGGCGTCTTTCGCGGCGGAGCATAGGCCTCATTCTCGACAAATACAGCAAGCTGGCGGGGCTGTGGAAGAAGGTGACCCCTCACCTGCTCAGGCATACCTTCGCCACGCACTTGCTGGAGGGTGGGGCCAACCTCCGGGTGGTGCAGGAGTTGCTCGGTCATGCCCAGCCGACAACCACAGAGATCTACACCCACGTCACTCCGAGCCGCCTGAGGGAGGT
>DATEXS010000363.1:0-8401 GCA_035256725.1 Anaerolineae bacterium | reverse complement strand
GTTCACGGTGAGATGCAGCTCGATCTCTTTCACTGCTTCCCTCCAGAGGTCACGGAGTCAACGGTCCACCGCTAGGCCTGGGCACCAGGGAGATACACTCCACAGGGCAGATCTCCACACAGAGGCCACACCCGTAACACTCCTCGGGGTCTGGCTTGGGCAGGCCGTCCTCGCGCAGCTCGTAGGCTTGATGTCCGCCGTCACGACAGGCGTAGTAGCACATACCACATTTGGTGCAGATGACTTCGTCAATGCTGGCTACCACGTCTTTCTTGACCGCCAACCCACTGTGGGGGACGATGTTGGGCAAGGCCTTGCCCACCAGGCCGCTGGCTTTGTCAAGCCCCTTGGCCTCCAGGAAGTAGGCCAGGCCCTCGCAGAGATCCTCCACGATGTCGTAGCCATAGTGCATCACCGCGGTGCAGAACTGCACAGTGGACGCACCCACAAGCATGTATTCGGCGGCGTCCTGCCAGGTGGTAGCGCCGCCGCTAGCCGCCAGGGGGATGCTGGAACTCTTGGCGATCATGGCCAGAGTCCGGAGCGTGATGGGCTTGACCACCGGCCCGCTAACCCCGCAAAAGGTGGACTTGCCGTTGATGTTGGGATAGGGGACGAAGGTGTTGAGGTCTATGCCCAGTAGCCCATGCACGGTGTCGCTGGCACAGACCCCGTCGCCGCCGGCCTCCTCCACTGCCTCCACAATCTCGGTGATGTCGGTCACCTGCGAGGTCAGCTTGGCGACCACAGGCATTCGCCCGGAGTACTTCTTCACCCACCCCAGCACCCGCTTGACCTCATCGGGAACCTGTCCCACCATCAGTGCGCTTCTGGCAAAGGGAGAGTCGGTGGGACAGGACATGCTGATCTCCACCAGGTCGGCCCCTACGTCCACGGATCGCTTGGTAAGCTCCTCCCAGTGATTTCGGTTGGTCGTTCCCCACAGGCTCAGTCCCACGATCTTGCTTGGGAACTCCTCCTTGAGCCTGCGGACTGCGTCCTCCATCACATCCATGTGCCACTCAGATATGTTGTCGATATTCCCCAGCGCTACGCCCTTCTTCTCTTCGTAATCCATGCTGGTCATGATGGGGTAGGAGATGTCTACTTGATAGCTTTCCACGGAGGTGGTCTTCAAAATCGCCCCAGCCCATCCCGCCTCAAAAGCCCTCTTCACCATCTCGTAGCTGTCTGTAGGAGGCGCCGAGGAAAGAACAAAGGGGTTGTCAAACCGCAACCCACAGTACTTGACTGATAGGTCTACTTTTGGCTCCTGGTACATGATACTGCTCCCTCTACTGCTCGGTTCGGCTCAGGTATTGGTGGATGGAGCGGGCCGCTCGTTTGCCGTAGGCCACGGCCTGAACGACGGTCCGGGACACGGGATTGTGAAGGATATCTCCCCCCGCGAATACTCCCGGGCGCGAGGTCATCAACGTCTCCTCATCCACCAGCAAATAGCCCCTGACGTTGGTCTCCAGCCCCTGGAACTGCTTGACGGCGTTGTCATCAGGACCCTGCCCGATGGCCACAACTACCGTGTCGCAGGGAAGGGTGAAGCCGGAGCCCTTCACGTTGACCGCATTCTCTGGCATGAAGTTGCCTGGCTCTTTCCACTCGATGCGCACGCCCTCCACGCCAGCGATGTGGCCCTGTCCGTTGTCCAGGAAGCTCAGCGGTCTCACCCGAGTGATGAACTCCACGCCCTCCTCCCAGGCCAATTGCACGTCCTCGGCGAAGGCGGGCATTTCATCCGGTGCCTCGAGGCAGACGACGGTCGTCCTCTCAGCGCCCATCCTGACGGCTGAGCAGGCAGCGGTCATGGCCACGCTGCCGCCGCCGATGATGACTACATTCTTGCCGATCTTCACGGGCCTGGAAGGCGGGAGGCCGGTGGCCTGGGCCAGCACGTCCAACGCGGTGTAGACTCCCTCGAGGCCCTCGCCCTCTGTACCCAGGGAGAAAGGCTTCTGTAGCCCTACGGCAACGAACACCGCCTGGTAACCCTTCTGGAAGAGGTCATCGATGGTCAACTCGTCACTTAGAGGAGAATTCAGTTTGAACTTCACGCCCAGCTTCTTGATCAGGTCGATCTCGGCTTCCACCACATCGTGGGGGAGCTTGAAGGAGGGGATCGCGCTGAACATGGCCCCACCTGAGTGGGAGCTGGCCTCGAAGACTGTGACTGGATATCCCAGGAGGGCCAGCTCGTTGGCAGCGGCCAGTCCCGCCGGCCCCGCCCCGATGATGGCCACTTTCTGCTCTCTCTTCTCCGCAGGTGATCGCTTCCTGGCCCCGCGGTCGTGCTCCAGATCGATGAGGTAACGCTGCAGCGCGCCGATGTTGATCGGCTCAGTGAGCACCTGGCTGCGACATCGCTCCTCGCAGAGGGCTTCGGTCGGGCACACCCTCCCGCAGACGCCGGAGAGGATATTGGCTTCCCTCAAGACCCGGATACCGCCCCAGGGGTTGTTGAACCGGATCTTGCGGATGAAGCCTCGGATGTCGATTCCCGCCGGGCAGCCTTGGTTGCAGGGGGGATTCTCACAGATCAGACATCTGGAGGCCTCAATGATGGCCTGCACGGAGGTCAGCGTCTTCTCTATCTCCTCGAAGCTCTTCACCCTTTCTTCGGGGGAAAGCCGCGTGGCCTTCGTCCTTCCACTCATGTATCAGATCTCCTTGTCCAGAGTCGGGATCTATCCTTTTCCGTCCCACAGCTTATGGATGGTATCCATCGCGCGATACTTCAACTCCTGCTCGTCCACAAGTTGAGCTGCCCCATTCTCCACCACGACTTGTCCGTCCACCATCACTGTGGTCACGTCGCCTGAGGAGGCACCCAGCACCGTGTGGTAGATGACGTTTGCCGGGATCAACGGTGCTGGAGAGCTATTCTGCACCAGCACGAGGTCGGCGAGCTTCCCTTCCTCAATGGACCCGGCATCCAGCCGTAGGGCACGGGCAGCGTTGGTGGTCAAGAAAGCCAGTACTTCCTGAGCACTGACGCCGGCACCCCCTGTGGATAGGGCGTGTAGGAGAAAGGTGGTGCTCATGTTGAAGAAGGGATCGAAGGCCCTGACGAAGCCGTCGTCACCGAGAGTCACGTTGACGCCGTGGTCTAGCATGCTGCGCACCGGTGCGACGCCGGTCCCTATCTCCATGTTGGATACAGGGTTGTGGGAGACATGAACCCCTCTCGCCGCCAGGATGCGTATCTCATCTTCGTTGAGGTGAACGCTCTGGGAGGCGATGGTCATCTCGTCTAGCACGCCTAGCTCATCCAGGTAGGGAACCGGTCTCTTGCCAAAACGCTCCAGGGTATCCTCGACATGGTAGGTCCCTTCGGATAAGTGTAGTTGAAACAGGGCGCCCTTCTGACGGGCTATTTCCTTGGCCTGGCGTATGTAGTCACCGCTGCATGAGAACGTGGTGTGTACGCTCATCAGGCCCTGCACGCGGCCGCCGAGGTCCAGAATGGCGGTGTTTTCTTCAAGCAGCTTCTGCGCCACGTCCGGCCCGGCTCTCTCCGTGGCTTCATTGGAAACGAAGGCGCGCGCTCCGGTATCAGCGATGGCTGCGGCCTCTCGTCTCATGAACCCTGCCTCTGCGTTAGGCGCCTCCATCACGTCACAGAAGCAGGTGTATCCGGACTTGAGGTGCAGAAGTGCTGCATACGCCGCCAGGCTCTCCACATCTTCCGCCGCCAGTACGTCCTCGACCAGGGGCCACCACCATTCCTTCAGGAAAGGCCAGAAGCCGGCCGGGGGCGGGATAGGGTGGCCGTAGGCCACCAGCCCATGGAGGTGTGTGTGGGTGCTGATCAGGCCTGGGAGGATAATCCCATCGACCTCGAGGTCAGCTTTCACATCGCGACCACTGGTGACGCTCTTGATACGGTTGCCCTCGATCTCAATGATGGGATTGGAAACGACACCTTGGCGCCCCATGGTGATGGCATATCGCCCCGCTACGCGCACGCTAGAACTCCTTTCCCAACTCCTCAGGCAAGGGGCAAGGCGAATGACCCACGTTTGGTCATTTGACCTTGCTCTTGTCGCGAGCCGCTCAGTCAGGGTTTCAGCAGGGAGTTGCCAAGACGGTGCGAGACCTCTCTAGCCACGCTCCTGATCACGTCCAGATGGCTCATGGCCCTCTCCGGCGTGAAGCGGTAGGAGGGCCCAACCACGCCTATGGCCGCGATCACTTCGTTGTTGGGGCTGGTGATGGGGACCGCAATGGCGTTGGTCCCTTCTTCCAGCTCCTCGAACTGAGTGGCATACCCTTGCTCTCGTACTCGCTCCAGCTCATACCGCAGATCGGCCGGGTCGGTAATGGTCCTCGGAGTCGTGCGAGACAGGCCTCTCTGCAGTATGCGCTCCAGTTCCTGCTCCGGCATATGGGCTAAAAAGATCTTGCCGGCGGAGGTGGAGTGGAGGGGCGTGCGCCTCCCGAGCCAGCCCACTGACTGCACCAGGTGCGGGCCAGGTACCTGCTCGATGTTGAGGACGTCGTCGCCCACTCGATAGGCAAGGTAGGTGAGTTCCTCGACGGCATCAGCCACATAGTGCAGATAAGGCCGCACTACTTGGGGGACGTTGCGGCTGTTGAGCATGGTCCCTGCCAGCTCGATCAGCCGAATGCCCAGGCTGTACCTGCGATTGCGAGGATCCCGTTCCACCAGGCCGCCTTTTTCCAGCGAGGCCAGGAGACGGTGCACGGTGCTCTTGTGGAGACCCAGCCGGTGACTCAGTTCGGTCACGCCCAGCTGCGCCTCGTGGATACTGAAGGCGTTCAGTATCGCTACGGCTCTGTCTACCGATTGGATTGGCATAGTCGATTTCCCCCTTGCGCCTAAGCGCTGTGGTAACTGCTAGCCCATGGTCAGGGCCATGATGGCCTTCTGGGCGTGTAGGCGGTTCTCAGCCTGGTCGAAAACAGCGGACTGCGGCCCGTCCATCACCGCGCTGGTGACCTCGAAGTTCCGGTCGGCGGGCAAGCAGTGCATGTAGAATGCGTTCCTGTTGGCCAGTTTCATCTTCTCCTCGTCGCAAATCCAGTGCCGGTTGGCCTCGAACAGCTTCTGAGCTTCCTCCGGCTGCGGGGCATCGGTCTCCGGAGGGAAGAAGTGGCGACAGGTCCAGTTCTTGGCATAGACAACATCCGCCCCACGCACCGCTTCGCTCATGTCGTGAACGATATCCAGGGAGCCGCCGTACTTCTCTGCGTTTGCTCGTAGTTTGTCCATGACTTTGGGGTCCAGGTCAAAGCCCTCCGGATAGGCTAGAGTGACGTCCATGCCCATCAGGCTGGTCACCAGGAGGGCGCTGTGCGCCACGCTGAGGGGCTTTTGCGAGGCGGGCGAATAGGCCCAACTCATAACGAACTTACGACCCTCCAACTGTCCGAGCTTCTCTTTCATGGTTAGAATATCTGCCATCCCCTGGCAGGGGTGGTAAACATCAGACTCCATATTGATCACCGGGATATCCGACCATTTGGCGAACCCGTCGAGGACCTCCTGGCCCGCCCCGTAGACCCAGTCAACAGCCTTGCCGAAGCAGCGAATGGCGATGCCGTGCCCCATTCGGCTGAGCACGCGGGCCACATCGGCCACACTTTCTGTCCTGTACTCGCGCACCTGGTCGTCGAGAGCGGGAGTGTAGATTTCCCCGGGGGACAGATAGTGCGCATGGCCGCCTAACTGGGTCATGCCCGCCTCGAAACTGTTCCGAGTGCGCAGGGACATCCCGTAGAAGATCATGAACAGCGTCATGTCCTGGAGGAGCCTGTGGGGTTCGCGCACGGCAAACCTACGCTTCAGGTCGAGAGCCACATCGATGATGGTTTCGATCTCCTCGCGATCAAAGTCAGAGATGCTCAAGAAGTCCCTGCCCTTGAGAGAGTCTGTTTTCATGAGGTGCCATTCCTCCTACTGTTGAGGGAAGTTCGGACCCGTGGGAACTGACGGGAGTGGGGGCGGGGCAGGGGCCGAGGCGACGGGATCCTCCCTGGGCATAGCCAACGAGGCCGATTGCGCGACCAGAGCGGTCGCGCAGGTGATAGCGAGTCGCCGTTCCCAGATCGACGGCTGGTTCCCGAAAGTCCCCTCATATAGAAGCCCGAACACTACCGTCCCGGTCTGGAAAGATTATACAGCAACCCGTCAACAAAGTCAAGCTACATTTGTCTATTGTACAACTCTGTCTCCATAGGCCGAACAAGACTCGGGGCCGCCGCTGTTCTTCTCGCTACGCGTAATATCGTACCACATGACACAACAAAGGCTTGACAAGGCCTGGGAATGGAGTATAATTGAAGAGCGGAGCCGAAAGCACCTTGGTAGGTAGCTGATTGCGCTGCCCGGGGAGACGGAGCACTCTTCGTGGGATTGACCATTACGGAGAAGATACTGGCGCGGGCCGCTGGCCGAGGAGCGGTCGAGCCCGGGGACATCCTCCGCGTCAAGGTGGACCTGGTAATGGGTCACGATGTGACCCTGCCTCTGAGTATCCTGGAGCTCGGCCGCATGGGGGCGGCGCGCGTGTTCGATGCCGGGAAGGTGGTCGCGGTCAGCGACCACTTTGCGCCCGCATCGAACGTGAAGGCGGCCGAGCAGATCAAGGCGGTGCGGGATTTCGCGCGCGATCAGGGGTTGGTGCACCACTTCGAGCCAGGGTGCGGCCAGTCAGGTGTGTGCCACGCTTTGCTGCCCGAGGAAGGCCTGATCCTCCCGGGCTACGTGGTCGTCGGTGCGGACTCCCATACGACCACCTACGGCGCCCTGGGCGCTTTCGGCACCGGCATGGGGAGCACCGACATCGCCGCCGCGATGGCCCTCGGCGAAACCTGGTTGCGAGTTCCGCAGTCACTACGACTTTACTACCACGGTCAACCGGGGCGATGGATATGTGGGAAGGACCTGATTCTCCACACTCTGGGCAGGCTCAGCGTAGCGGGTGCCATCTACAAGGCTATGGAGTTTTGCGGGCCAGTGATCGAGAAGCTGGCCATGAGCGATCGCTTCACCATGTGTAATATGGCTGTGGAAGCCGGGGCCAAAAACGGGATTATCGCTCCAGATGCCACGACCGAGGAGTACCTGAAGGGCAGGGTCACCGGGGCCTATGAACCCCTGACCAGCGACTCCGATGCGTGCTACGCAGTCACCTACGACTTTGACTGCCAGGATCTCGAACCCCAGGTCGCTTTCCCCTTCTCTCCTGACAACGTTCGGCCGGTTCAAGACGCGGCCGCGGTGGCCATCGACGCGGTCATCATCGGCTCCTGCACCAATGGGCGCCTGGAGGACCTGCGCGTGGCGGGGGAGATTCTCAGGGGCAGAAAAGTCGCCAGAGGTGTGCGTCTGATCGTTATCCCAGCCACGCAGAGGACGTATCTGGAGGCTTTGAAGGAGGGCCTTCTGGAGGTCTTTGCCGAGGCGGGAGCCGCGGTTGGCACGCCCACCTGTGGTCCTTGCTTTGGGGGGCACATGGGCCTGTTGGCCGCGGGGGAAAGGGCTGTCTCCACAACCAATCGGAACTTCGTGGGGCGTATGGGACACCCGGAGAGCCAGGTGTACCTGGCCTCGCCCGCAGTGGCGGCCGCATCCGCCGTGCTCGGTCGGATCGCACACCCCGAGGAGGTCGCTGATTGAAGAGGCTAAGAGGGAAAGCCTGGAGGGTAGGCGACAACGTGGACACCGATCAGATCATCGCTGGTCGGTATCTGAGCTTGACTGATCCTGAGGAGTTGGGTCGCCACTGCTTTGAGGGCAGCTACCCGCACCTGGCTGGTGGCTTCGGTAAGGGAGACATCATCGTCGCAGGCGAGAACTTCGGCTGCGGCAGCTCTCGTGAGCACGCGGTAATCGCCCTCAAAGCTCTGGGGGCCTCTTGCGTCATCGCCAGGTCTTTCGCCCGGATCTTCTTTCGGAACTGCGTCAATCTGGGATTGCTGCCCCTGGAGTGTCCCAGCGGCGTGGCGGGCATCGAGGCCGGCGATGAGCTCTCCATCGATCCGGCCGAGGGCAAGGTCCTTAACCTCACCAGAGGGCTGGCCTTCCATTTCGGACCTTGGCCGCCCTTCCTGGAGGAGATACTCGCCGCTGGAGACTTGACCACGTATGTGCGTAGACAGTTGTCACAGGTCTGAAATGGCCTGATCCGAGGAGGTAGAGGGGATGCCGCAACAGCGCAGAATACGCTGCGCTCTGATGCGCGGGGGCACGAGCAGGGGCCTGTACGTGATGAGGAATGAACTGCCCAGGGACCCGGTCCTGAGGGACAGGGTGATCCTGGCTATGTATGGCAGCCCGGACATCAGGCAGATCGACGGGATCGGCGGCGCCGATGCTTTGACCAGCAAGCTGGCCATTATCGGTCCTCCGACCAGGGAAGAT
>DATEXS010000362.1:0-8701 GCA_035256725.1 Anaerolineae bacterium | reverse complement strand
GCTCGGCTCGCCAAGACAGATCGAGCGAGGATGAGAGAGCCTCTCTGGATTGCCATCGCGCCTCCTGCCCTGGTGAAGGGACGGCCTCGGACGATCAACCCATGTCAGAAGAGGTCGGACGCAACCGCCTGCGATCCCGCGGTGCCACCCACCCCGCGGTGCTATCTCGTCCCTCAGGATGCTTCCCTGCCAGACAAAGACCTGATGCTGCCGATGATGGACTGCCTTAGGTAGCCCACATCCTCCACCCGCAAGATCCAGATCATCACCCCGTAAGTCAACATACCGAGCAGCGCAGCACCGGCCACGACCAGCAATTCGCCCCACGTCGGCGACCAGGCAGCCAGCTTGCCCAGATATGGAACGCTCGCGAAAACCACGGCCCCGGTCACCAGCGAAGCCAGAATGACCTTGATCCACGTTCTCCCCAAGCCCTGGCCACGCAAGCCATCAAAAGTTCGGTGCGCAAGGTAGAGCATGACCAGGGCGTGCGCGCTGAGCTGCACCGAATTGGCCAGAACCAGCCCCAGCATACCCATGGGAACGAGCAGAGTGATGGCCACAGCCAGATAGATAAGCACCCCCAGCACACCCACCATTACCGGCGTCCTGGTGTCCTTTCTAGCGTAGAAGGCGAAGATCAGCAACTGGTCTATGGCTGCGAAAGGGAGCCCAATCAGATAGAGCCGCAGCGCCTGGGCCGTGTGGAGCGTATCATAGGAGCCAAAAGCGCCATGCTCGAACACCAGAGCGATCACCGGTGTTGCCGTCACCAGCAATCCCACCGCAGCCGGCACGACAAGGAGCGTGACAATGCGCAGACCCATGCCCAGCGTCCTGCGAAAGCGGACCATCTCGGCCGATGAGGCGAGCCGAGATAGGGATGGCAGCACGGCCGTTGAGACAGCAACCGCCACTAGTCCCAGCGGAAACTGAACAAGGGTGGTGGCGTTCTGCATCCAGGCGATGCTCTGTTCGCCGGTACGTGAGGCGAGGTTTCTATCGATAGCGATCCCGACCTGACTGATGACCAGCCCCAGCGCCACGGGAAGGTACAGTGCGCCCATACGTCTGAGCCCGGGGTGGTGAAGATCCAGGGAGAACGAGAACCCGACCTTCCGAAGCCCAGGCAACTGGATAGCCAACTGAAGGATCGACCCCAGCAGCACTCCCAAAGAGAGGCTGGCGACACCTACCCTGTACCCCAATAGCAGGGCCACCACTATGATGCCCGCATTGAACACGCTGGCTGCGAAAGCAGGGTAGATAAAGCGTTTGTTCGCATACAGGAGGCCTGTGAGGGCACCAGACAGCCCCAGGAAGAATACGGAGGGCATGATCAGCCGCATCAGTGCGGTGGTCTCATCAAGCAATGCCCCTTCGAAGCCACCACCCAGCAGCCGGGCCACGGCAGGAGCGGCGAGCTCCAAGCCTAGAACAATGGCCGAGAAGACGATGCCCACCAGGGTGAGGAGAGTGCTGGCCAGGCGGAGGAGTTCACCTCGTTTCTCAGGGGCCGTGTAGTCACTGAAGACAGGCACTAGAGCGGCACTGATCATGCCGCCAACGAGCAGATCGTAGATCATGGTGGGGACGATGGAGGCAACTCGAAAGGCGCTGACCAGGCCCGTGGCCCCGAACAGGTGGGAGATGACCGTCTCCCGAACGAGGCCCAGGATTCGACTGCTGACGTTGCCCAGGGCAACGATCACAGCAGCCTGAGCTATGTTCAGCCCCTCGCCGCCCTCAGACACGCCATGATCACCCCACACGTCCGCCAAAGGCGCATTCGTGGGACTCACCCAGCCTCCCTAGGATGACCAGCGACGATCGACGAGACGAGCTCTGTCGTCGACCGTTCGGGTACGACGGGCGTCAGGTACACCGTCCCGCCGCACTCCGCCACCACCCTGGCCTCAGGCAATTCCTCCAGCCGATAGTTGCCCCCCTTGACGTAGATATCCGGCTCTAGTGATCTCACCAAATTCTCCGCGGTCGTCTCACCGAAAAGGATCACATAGTCTACACACTGGAGCGCAGCCAGGATCTCAGCTCGATCCTCCTGCGATACGTACGGGCGTCCACTGCCCTTCACGCGCCGTGTCGACCGATCGTCATTAAGACCCACGAATAGCACATCGCCCTGTTGCCTCGCCTCCTGCAGATAGCGAACGTGGCCAACATGGAGCAAGTCGAAACAGCCATTAGTCAAAACTACTCTCTTGCTCTCAGATCTAGCCTGCTGCCGCAAAGCGCGGGCTTCTTCCAGAGAAACCACCAATCCAGACATGCTCACCTCTTTTCAAATAGCCGGCCAAGCTATTTTACAGGCTTTGCAGCGTTGCATCAAGCCATCTGGTCGGCTTGCCGCCCCTCCCAGCTATGCTATAATGCACCTATGAGCGGTGGCCATCGACAACGTTTCTCCATGACGGCGAAGCTAAGCCTTGCCGTGCTGGGTAGCGCTCTGACGCTATTCTGCCTGCTTGCCGCCGCCGTCTCCGCGTGGCCGAGTGGAACACTGTCTCTCATAGTCAGGGCTACCGCAACGGCGAGTCCTACCCCAACCTTCTCCCCCACCTTCACCGCCACCTCCACTCCCTTTCCCACAGTCGACGGCACCGCTACCCCGATACCTTCTCCTCTTCCGCCCCAGGCTCACCAGTGGCTCGCGCGTCCCTTTGGGAGCGGTCAAACCAACGAGCCTAGCCGCTTCTACCCCTATGGGACCACCGCCAAGGGTAAATACCGAGTCCACCGTGGCTCTGACTTCCCCAACCCCTTCGGCACCCCGGTGTTCGCGGCGGCCAAGGGCCGGGTCATTGTCGCTGGGAGCGATCAGCGAGTTATGCACGGCGAGCGCGTGAATTTCTACGGCCAGTTGGTGATCATCCAGCTAGAGAAACCGTACCGTGGGCAGAAGGTCTACGTGCTCTACGGCCACCTCTCCAAGGTGCTGGTTGGTTTCCTTCAGGAGGTCCAGGAAGGCGACCTCATAGGTGAGGTCGGTATGACCGGGGTCGCCATAGGCCCACACCTCCACCTGGAGGTGCGAGTAGGCAGGAACAGCTACCAGCAGACCCGCAACCCAGAGCTCTGGCTGAGGCCCCTGCCAGACAAGGGCACCCTGGTCGGCCTTCTGCTTGGCCAAGCGGGCGAGCCAATCCCCGAACATGACCTCACCCTGTACAGCAGCGATTCACCCGGTCAGAGATGGCAGGATGCCACCACGTATTCCCCTGATGAGGTCAACCGCGACGAGGAGTGGCAAGAGAACTTCGCTCTGGGTGACATACCCGCCGGACACTACGTCCTCAAGACGTCGGTCGACGGACGCTTATACACACAGGAGTTCGATATTCGCGCTGGTGAGATTTCCTCCCTGGTCATACAGACTGGCGGGGCAGGATCGTCCTAGCCACGGGCCAACAGCCCCTGCATCAGGCCCGCAAGAGACAGACAGGACGGCACCGGGATTTGAGGAGCCGAGGTGAACCGCATGAAGTGTGCCGCAGAGATTGCACCGACTGCCAGGCTCTCCATCTTCCCGTTCAGAGGGTAATCGTCCGCTTCTGGGCCGTGTCACGGCCAGAATCTTGCAATTGTCCCCGGGTGATGATACACTAAACCCCGGTCCCCCAGGGGGGTCTCCTGTCACATCTGTGCGTTTCCCAAATCGACCGCACGTTCAAGGAGTCTCATCGTGTCGCACGCGTTCTACCGCAAGTGGCGGCCCCGAACATTCCACCAGGTCGTCGGCCAGGATCACGTGACGCAGACTCTTCGCAACGCCGTGAGACAGTCTCGCATCGTGCACGCCTACCTGTTCAGCGGGCCACGGGGGACGGGCAAGACCTCTACCGCGCGCATCTTGGCCAAGGCCGTGAATTGTCTCGCTGAGATCGACGAGAGACCATGCAACAACTGTTCGATGTGCCAGGCCATCGATGAGGGCCGCGCCCTGGACTTGATCGAGATTGACGCGGCGTCACACACAGGCGTTGATGACATAAGGGATCTACGGGACAAGATCAGCTTTGCGCCCGCTGAGGCAAGGTATAAGTTCTACATCGTCGATGAAGTGCACATGCTTTCGACGTCGGCTTTCAACGCCCTCCTCAAGACCCTGGAGGAGCCTCCGCCTCACGCTATTCTGGTCTTGGCCACCACCGAGCCTTACAAGATACCGGCCACCGTCATCTCCAGGTGCCAGCGCTTTGACTTCCGACGCATTCCTCTCCAGGCCATGATCGACCGGTTGAACCAGATCGCCGATGAGGAGGGACTGGCGGTAGAGGATGGCGCGTTGGATCTCATTGCCCGGCAGTCAACTGGGAGCATGCGCGATGCCGAGAGCCTGTTGGATCAACTGGCGACCTTCGGAGGCTCTGAGGTCACCTTGGCCCAGGTGCAGATTGTGCTTGGCACGGCCTCTTCCCAGGCCATAGGGGACCTGGTGGGACAGCTGGTCGCAGGCGATGCGGCAGGTGGGCTCACCGCGGTGGGGCAGGCCATATCGGAGGGGGCGGACGCGCGTCAGCTGAGCAAGGAGTTGCTGGAGTACCTGCGCGGTCTCCTGCTCTTGAAGAGCACCGGGCGTGCACCGTCCGAACTGACTAAGGAACAGCAGAAGGAGCTGGCGCGACAGGCCGACGGTCTGTCCTTGGACAGGCTGGTGCGCATGATCAAGATCTTCAATCAGGCTGCCCTCGACCTCAAGAACTCGAGCCAGCCCCAGCTCCCCCTGGAATTGGCCCTCGTGGAGGCTACTCTGGACGACAGGGCGGATGGTCTGCCCAGTGGTGCCGGCGGTCCGGGTTCGTCGACGGCCGTCGAGCCGCAGCGTGCGCCTCAGCGCACCGAGCCTGGTCACCAGAGTGTCCCGTGGGGCAACAGCGAGAAATCCCCGCGGCAGCAACAGACCAAAGAAACGGATGCTCCAGTCGCAGAGGGCCCGCAGGATGCCAGCGGCCAACGCACCGTAGGCAACCTCAAGGAATTGCGGGACGCCTGGAGCGAGGTCGTAGCGACGATAAATCGCCAAAATAGGAACGTGGCTGCTGTGGTCAGGGGATGCCCCGTGGTAGCGCTGGAAGAAGACGTCGTCCTGCTGCACGCCGGATCCCCCTTTCACAAGGAGCAGCTCCAGTCGGATCGAGCCAGGCGTATGGTTGAGGAAGCGGTCAGCGAGATCCTGGGACGACCCTGCCGGTTGAAGTGTGTCCTGAGCTCCGAAATGCCTGCACAGGGCTCAGACAAGGAAGATCTTGAACAACTGGCCGAGGATCCTATGATCAAAGCTGGCCT
Source organism: Anaerolineae bacterium (assembly GCA_035256725.1). Taxonomy (GTDB): domain Bacteria; phylum Chloroflexota; class Anaerolineae; order UBA7937; family B3-Chlor; genus JAUVXJ01. The sequence goes on along the minus strand of DATEXS010000362.1, from coordinate 3,394 downwards.
GAGCTTGGGAGGGGAAATCGGCAGTGTGCAGAAACGCACGCCTTGATGTCTCACATGTACTGAGCCAGGACATCCGAGCGACTCGATGAGGTCCCCCGCGCGCCGGGGAGTAGCCATCCGAGGTTGGGCTGAGGAAGGAGTGTTTCCAGTGGGCAGCGGAAAGCGAGGCCAGTTCAAGGGTCAGAGTGGAGGGACGCTAAAGCAGATCCAGGAATTGCAGAATAGAATGCTGGAAGCTCAGCAGGCCCTGGGCGAACAGACCGTGAGCATATCGGTTGGTGGTGGCGCCCTCACCGTAGTGATGAACGGACATCACCAGCTTCAATCCGTGAGCATCTCTAAAGAGGTCATTGACCCCGAGGATCCGGATATGCTCCAGGATTTGATCATCGCGGCAGTCAACGAGGCGTCCGATAAGGCTAGCGAGTTGGCGACTAAGAGCCTGGCCAGCCTTACCGGAGGCTTGGGCATACCCGGCTTGATGTAACATGCGATCAGTCCCTCGCTCGGTGGAGCGCCTCATCGAGGAGTTGAACCGCCTGCCCGGTATAGGTCCTAAGACGGCTTCCCGCTTGACGTTCTATCTGCTCCGCTCACCGCGGGACCAGGTTCAGGCCCTGGCCCGGGCCATTGGAGAGCTCCAGGAGACCGTCGTCACCTGTTCCACCTGCTTCAATATCGCCGAGACTAGTCCCTGTCCCCTGTGCGCAGATACCCATCGCGACCGCGCCATCATCTGCGTGGTCGAGGAGCCCCTGGACGTATTGGCCATAGAGCGCACAGGCCAGTACTCGGGTCTCTACCACGTCTTGCACGGTGCCATCTCGCCCTTAGAGGGAGTGGGCCCAGAGGACCTCAGGATCGCCGAGTTGATCTCACGCCTCACCGCGAACCCCGTGGAGGAGGTTATTCTCGCTACCAACCCCAATCTCGAGGGCGAGTCTACCGCTATGTACATCTCTCGGCAGCTAGCCACCGCCGGGGCGCGGGTCACTCGCCTGGCTCATGGGCTGCCCATGGGCGGAGACCTGGAGTATGCCGACGAAGTGACCCTGACCCGAGCCCTGGAAGGCAGAAGAGAAATCTGACCTTCACCGACAGGAATGATGCCGCCTGACGGTCAATCTGCGGCTGGTCCAGGCTGGTGACTATCAAGGGAGGACGCGTTGGGAGAGTTTGGCCAACTACTTCGTGAAGCCCGCGAGAAGAAAGGCCTGTCGTTTGCTCAGGTCGAAGAGGATACCAGGATCCGCCAGGCCCTGGTCGAGGCTCTCGAAGAGGAGGACTTTGGCAAGCTGCCGTCTGGCATATATCGAAAGGGGCTGCTCCGCAGCTACGCTCTTTACCTGGGTCTGGACCCCAACGAGGTGATGAGTCTCTATGGAGGCGAGGATGCTGAGACGGGCCCGATGCCAAAAGTCGCCGAGGGCTTTGAGCCGCCAAAGGGCATGGCCATAACCTCCTGGCTGTTCATTGACCTCTTCCTGGGCCTTCTGATCGTCGCCTCCGCAGTGGTTGCAGGCTCGCTGGCTTACAACCGATGGAGGCCCACGTTGCCCGCGTCCTCCACCACGCCAACCCGACAGGTTAGCCTGGCTTCACCTGTGCTACAATTCACCCCCACCGACACCCCGTCCCCTACCGGCACGGCCACTCAGGTACCCTCGGGGAGGCTTCAGGTTGACGTGCAGATCATCTCCAGGACCTGGTTGGAGGTCACCGTGGATGGTCAACCTGCCTTTCGTGGACTCATCGAGGCTGGGACTAACTGGTCATGGTTTGCCGAGGATAGCATCGCCATGCATGTGGGCAACGCCAGCGGCGTTCTGGTGACCCTCAATGGCCAAGTTCTGGGACCCCTGGGCGAAGAAGCGGGGCAGGTTGTGGACATAGAATGGACCTGGGAGAACCTCAACGCCACCCCCGAGCCTGTCCCCCCCTCTGGTACGGCCGTCGTCACCGGCACGGCAGTGCTGACCCCCAGTCCCGCTCCCTAGACCTCCAGAGATGCGTTTCTTCATCCTCTCCCTCGGCTGCCCGAAGAACACTGTGGAATCCGAGGGCATGCGCGAGCTACTCCTGGCCGCAGGTCACTCGCTCAGCACTGCTCCCCAGGAGGCCGACCTGCTCATCGTCAACACCTGCACTTTCATCGACGCCGCCAGACAGGAGTCTCTGAAAGCCCTGCGTGAGCTTGGCGAGAGCAAACGCCCTGACCAGTACCTGGTCGCTGCAGGGTGTTTGCCTCAGCTATACGGTGAGCAGGTGGCCAGCATGGTCTTTCCGCTGGACGGCTTCATTGGCACAAGGCGCTGGAGGGAGATCCCCGATCTGGTCCAGATACTCCCGGCCACTAACGGCACGACCGGCCCTCTCAGCTTGACAGATCCGGCTCCGCCGCCCTCCTTGGTGCACCCTGTGCCCAGAAGGTGCCCGGGGCTGGCCACGGCATACGTGAAGATCGCAGAAGGCTGCGATGCTCCGTGCGCCTTCTGCACCATTCCTCAAATCAAGGGACCGTTTCTGAGCAAAGGCAAGGAGGCGATACTCGCTGAGGTGGGCCAGTTGGTGGACCAGAGCGTGAAGGAGATCATCCTCATCGCGCAGGATACCACGGCCTACGGCCTGGACTGGGGCGAGAAGGACGCGTTGCCAGCCCTCATCGAGGAGATAGTCAGATTCGCCCCCAGCCTGCCCTGGCTTCGTATTATGTATACCTACCCTCAGCGCATCACCCCGAACCTGATCCAGGTGATGGCGAGTACTCCGCAAGTGGTCCGCTATCTGGACATGCCCCTCCAGCATGCTCACCCGCAAGTGCTGCGCCGCATGCATCGCCCTCCCGACATGACGCGGGTGCGGTCCGTCATCGGTCAGTTGCGTGGTGCCATGCCGGACATCGCCCTGAGGACTTCTTTCATCGTCGGGTATCCCGGCGAGACGGACGCTGAGTTCCGTACCCTCCTTGAGTTCATGGAGGAGCTGGCCTTCGATAGGGTTGGCATCTTTGTCTATTCCCGGGAGGAGGGGACACGGGCTGCGCTCCTGCCCGATCAGATTCCGGAGGAGATCAAGGTCGATCGCCATCGGCAGGCGATGGAACTCCAGCAGAAAATCTCACTGGAGAGAAATCGGAAGTTCATCAGCAGACAGCTTCAGGTCCTCGTCGAGGGCGCGGGAGACGGCATCAGCATGGGGCGCTCCTACCGAGACGCTCCCGAAGTGGACGGGATGGTGATCATCTACGAGGAACTGCCGGTCAGTGAATTCGCCTCCGTGCGCATCACGGAGGCGTTGGAGTATGACCTGATCGGCTACCGGGAGTGATTGAATCTCGCGGGCGCGCGTTCTCTCAGTCGAAGAGGGCCGTGCTCAGGTATCTCTCCCCGCTGTC
>DATEXS010000361.1:0-5571 GCA_035256725.1 Anaerolineae bacterium | reverse complement strand
CTGCCCAGGGACCCGGTCCTGAGGGACAGGGTGATCCTGGCTATGTATGGCAGCCCGGACATCAGGCAGATCGACGGGATCGGCGGCGCCGATGCTTTGACCAGCAAGCTGGCCATTATCGGTCCTCCGACCAGGGAAGATGCCGATGTGGACTACACCTTCGGCCAGGTTAGCATTACTGCGCCCTTCGTTGATTACGCGGGGAACTGCGGCAACATCTCTTCGGGGGTGGGGCCCTTTGCCATCGACGAGGGGCTGGTGGATGCGGTGGAGCCGCTGACTGTGGTCAGGATCCACCAGACCAACACCGACAGTATCATTGTGGCCGAGGTACCGGTGAGTGAGGGCAGAGCGGCGGTGGAGGGCGGCTATCGTATCGACGGAGTGCCGGGCACCGGTGCCAAGATTGGCTTGGATTTCTCCGACACCGCGGGCGCCGTGACCGGCCGAGTGCTTCCCACCGGCAGGCCAAGGGACCTGCTAGAAGTGGAGGGAGTGGGCAAGGTAGAGGCGTCCATTGTGGATGCTGGCAACCCAGTCGTGTTCATCAGGGCCTCACGGCTGGGACTGCGGGGCGTTGAGTCCCCTACGGAGATAGACGCTGACGCCAAGCTCTTGCAGTCCATCGAGAGGATCCGCGGCCATGCGGCCCAGCTCATCGGGATGGTGGAGGACTGGCGAGAGGCCGCGGATTCGAGCCCCTACGTGCCCTTCATCGCCCTGGTCGAGCCGCCGCAGGACTACGTGAGTTTCAGCAGTGGCGAGAAGGTGGCAGCAGGGCAGGTGGACTTCGTATCATGGCTGCTCTTCATGCTCAAGATGCACAAGGCGTACCCGATCACGGGGACGGTGTGCACCGGCACAGCGGCTCGGATTCCCGGGACGATCGTACAGGAGGTGGCAAATCTCTCGCCCGAGGGCCAGGTGGTGCGCATCGGCCATCCTTCGGGCGTTATCGACGTGGAGACAGAGGTGGAGCTTACGGACTCCGGACCCGTCTTGCGGCGGGCCCTGGTGGGCAGGACGGCCCGCCGGATCATGGAGGGCTACATCTTTGTCCCAGAGCGAATCTACGCGCAGTGACCTAGGAGGTTAGTGCATGGCCAGACTTCTGGAATATCAGGGCAAGGCCTTGTTCAAGCGCAAGGGGATACCGGTGCCCGAGGGTAGAGCGGTGCACAGCGTAGAAGAGGCCTTGAGGGTGGTCGAGGAACTGGGCTTTCCTGTGGCAGTGAAGGCCCAGGTTCATGCAGGGGGGAGAGGTAAAGCTGGGGCTATTCTCTTCGCAGAGGATCGCGATTCCCTGGCCCAGGCGGTCCGCGAACTCCTAGCCAAGCAGATTCATGGCGCGCCTGTCGAAGAGGTGCTGATCGAGAAGAAAGCAGCGGTGGAGAAGGAGTTGTACGTGGCCGTCACCGCCGATCCCTCGAGACGGCAGCCGGTAGCTGTCTTCTCGGCCAAGGGCGGCGTGGACATCGAGCAAACCGCGGGCGAAGAAGCATCAGCGGTGCACACTATGCCCATTGATATCCTGCGAGGTTTCTACTACTACGACGCTTTGAACCTGCTGCGGCGAGACTGGCAGTTCGACAGCAGACGCATGTTCGCCGTGGCCAATATCTACACCAGCCTCTACCGTGTGTATAGGGAGTATGACTGCAAGCTGGCCGAGATCAATCCCCTGGTTTTGACCGCTGACGGTGTACTGGCCCTGGATGCTAGAGTGGACGTAGACGACGACGCTCTGGCCCGCCAGACTTCGCTGGACATCGATGTCGCTGAGGAGGCAGGGGAGCGAGGGGCCACGCAGCTAGAGATCGCCGCGGGCACCATAGACGAGGGCGACCATCGAGGGTCTGTGCACTTCGTACAGATCGACCCGGATGCCTCCTACACCAGGGCCGAGGGCAAGGTGCCCATCGGGTTCGACTGCGTGGGAGCAGGGACCAGTCTAACCACCATGGATGAGCTGGTTCCCCTGGGCTACTATCCCATCAACTTTTGTGACAGTTCCGGGAACCCGGTGGGGTCCAAGCTGTATCGCATAACCAAGGTGATTCTGTCCCAGCCGCAGATCGAGGGGTATGTGTTTGTGTCCTGCGTGTCCAGCCAGCAACTGGACAATACGGCCAGGGGCATCATCAAGGCCTTCAAGGAGCTATACCCGGCGACGGGCGGCCAGCCGAACATCCCTAGCGTGCTGGTCTTTCGCGGAGCCTGGGACGAAGTGGCCTTAGATCTGTTCAAACAGCACGGCATCAGCGGCGGCCGTTGGATCAAGGTCCTGGGCAGGGATACGGCGGAGCGGGAGGCCGCGGAGATCTTCGACGCCCTATACAAGGAGTGGAAGGCGGAAACGGGAGGCTTTGAATGAGCGTGCTGGAGTTCGAAGTCAGGTCTGGAGGGACTATCAGCATAGACCTGGATAAATGCAGGGCCTGTGAGACCAAAGCCTGTGTGAAGATATGCAACACCACCGGGATGGGACAGATCTTGGAGTTGAAGGATGGGCTGCCGGCTCTCAAACCCAGTCTCGATGAGGTGAAGCGCGGGGCCTGCACCGAGGATCTGGCCTGCGAGTTGGACTGCCAACTCTACGGCAATAGGGCCATCGTGGTCACGCTGCCCCTTCCGGAGTTGGACGATTATCTGGAGAACCTGACGGAGAGGCCCACTTACGAGAGGGAGGCGTGATGGCTATCCTGGTTGACGAGAACACGCAAGTACTGGTGCAGGGAATCACCGGGAGAGAGGCCCAGATACGCGTACGCCTGATGAAGGAGTATGGCACCCAAGTGGTGGCCGGAGTGACGCCAGGCCGTGGAGGACAAGCGGTTGAGGGCGTGCCCGTGTACAACAGCGCCGAGGAAGCCAGGGAGCACCACCCTGGGATCACGGTCAGCTCCGTTTTCGTGCCGGCGCAGGCCGCGAAGATGGCGGCCTTTGAGTCGATAGATGCTGGCATCGGCGTCATCACGTTGCACCCAGAGAGGGTGCCTCAGCAGGACATGCTGGAGGTGATCGCGTACGCCCGGCGGGCGAAGGCGCGGGTCATTGGGCCGAACACCATCGGCCTGATCAGCCCGGGCAAATGTCTGGTAGGCATGATCGGAGGTCGCTCTGACCTGGCCAAGGAGTTCTTCCAGCCGGGGCCTGTGGGAGTGATCTCCCGCAGCGGAGGTAATACCACCACGCTGGCCTACTACCTCAACAACGTGGGCCTGGGTCAGACCACAGCGGTCGGCATGGGCGGCGATGCTTTCGTGGGCACCACGCTCATCGATCTCCTAACGGAGTTCGAGAAGGACGACGAAACGGAGATGGTGGCCTTCTTCGGAGAGATTGGCACCAGCGTGGAAGAGGACGCCGCGGAGTTCATTAAGGCGGGCGGGTTCACCAAGCCCTTCGTGGGCTACGTCTCTGGCCGGTACGCTCGCTCGGACGTACGTTTCGGCCATGCCGGGGCCATCGTGACCCGGGGCCGTGGCACAGCTCAGGGCAAGATTGAGGCTCTGCGGAACGCAGGCGCCCACATGGTGGACCACTTCGGTCACATCGGAGACGTGGCGCTGGAGGTGCTGGCCGAGCGCCGCAAGTCGCACAGCAAGTAGAGAGGTGACAGGTCTAGACATGTCCACTGACAGTTGGACTTCACGCCTGCCCTCCACCGTGGAGATGGTGGAGGTGGGGCCCCGTGATGGGCTGCAGATCGTTGAGGAGTTTGTGCCCACAGAGAGGAAGATAGAGCTGGTTGAGGCCCTCTTCGCCTCGGGCATACGCCGCATGGAGGTTACTTCCTTCGTCCATCCGAAATTCGTGCCGCAATTGAGGGACGCCGCCGAGCTGCTGGCGGGCATCAGGCGCGAGGGCCGGGTGTGTATGGCTATGGTGCCCAATATGAAGGGCGCTGAGGGGGCCGTGGCGGCGCAGGTGGACATGCTCGATGTGATCGTCTCGGCGAGCGAGAGTCACAACAGGAGTAACGTGCGCCGTTCCATAGACGAGTCATTGGGCGGGTTCGTGCCCATCGTCGACCTGGCCAGGAAAGGGGGTGTGTCTGTACGGGCCAGCGTGGCTACATCCTTTGGTTGTCCCTTTGAGGGAGATGTACCGGTGAGCCAGGTGCTGAGGGTTTGTCGCCGGCTGCGCGACCTGGGTGTGATGGAGATAGCCCTGTGCGACACCACCGGCATGGCCAACCCGGTCCAGGTGAGCAAGGTGGTGCGGGCCTGTCTCGACGAGATTCCGGAAGTCCAGTGGGCCGCCCACTTCCACAACACCAGAGGGGCCGGCTCTGCTAACCTGCTAGCAGCGCTAATGGAGGGGATCACCATCTTCGATGCCTCCATCGCCGGGCTGGGTGGATGTCCTTTCGCGCCCGGTGCGACAGGCAATGTCCCCACCGAGGACATGGTGCACATGCTGCACGAGATGGGCGTAGAGACGGGGATAGATCTGCCTGCCCTGATCTCCACGGCGCAACTGGCCGAGGAAATCGTCGGCGAGACGCTGCCCGGTCAGGTGATGAAGACGGGAAGGACCTGCGACCTGCATCCCCTGCCGGCCCTGCAAGAATAACCTACCTCAGGCTGAAGGGCTTTCGTGGCAGGAAACGACCTGAGCCGCGCTCTCCCAGGAAACAGTTGTCCTGGACGATGATCTTGCCGCGGGCAAGCACCAGTTCTGGGTAGCCTCTGACCGTGACGTCGGCGTAGGGGCTGTAGTCCACGTTCATGTGCAGGTTCTGTAGGGTCAGCGGCATTTCCTTCTCGGGGTCCCACACTACCAGATCGGCGTCTGAGCCTATGGCGATGGTGCCCTTCTGAGGGTACAGTCCAAACAACCTGGCCGGGTTGGTGGCTACCAGTTCCACGAACCTGTTGATCGAGATGCGTCCCTGGTTGACTCCTTCATGGTAGAGCAGAGGCAGCCTGGTCTCAACCCCGGGCATCCCGTTAGGGATCTTGGTGAAATCGTCCCGTCCCCGGTCCTTCTGACCCACGAAGTAGAAGGGACAGTGGTCTGTCCCTATGGTGTCAACATCTCCGGCCGCAAGTGCGCTCCAAAGTATGTCCAGGTTCGCTCTTTCACGAAGGGGAGGCGACATCACGTACTTTGCCCCTTCAAACCCAGATTGTTCGTACCTGGTGACGTCCAACAACAGGTACTGGGGGCAGGTCTCCACGAACACCAGTTGACCGGCCTCGCGGGCCCTTTTGGCTGCCTCCAGGGCGCCCGCACAGGTGAGGTGAACGACGTAGAGGGAAGCCCGAGCGACACGCGCCACTATTGCGGCCCGTTGGGTTGCCTCTTCCTCGAAATCCGGCGGGCGGCTGCAAGGGTGCCAACGGGGCTCGGTCTTGCCCTCCTCCAGGAGTCTGCGGGTCATCGAGTCCACCAGCCAGCCGTTCTCACAGTGCACGTTGACCAGCGCACCTAGATCCCTGGCTCGGCACATCACCTCAAGCAGTTCGTCGTCCCTCAGTCGGTCCGGATACGCCAGGTAGCACTTGAAGCTGGAGACTCCCGCCTCGACGATCTCTTCCATTTCATCCAGGACATCACCTCTGG